>CATOKN010000062.1 GCA_951800425.1 uncultured Lachnospiraceae bacterium | reverse complement strand
CTCTAAAGATGAGTAAAGATTTCTGGCAGACGAGTCAGTATCTGGAGGCGACGATTAACCATATTCCGAATCTGATCTGGTATAAAGATAAAGACGGCATACATAAAAAAGTAAACGACAGCTTTTGCGAAACGGTGAATAAAACGAAAAGCCAGGTTGAGGGCCGGGGACACGCGTATATCTGGGATGTGGAGCAGGACGATCCCGCCTGTATTGAATCTGAGCTTGAAGTCATGACAAAGGAGAGAACTTTTGTATCGGAAGAAATCATTATGACGGGAGAGGGAACCAGACAGCTTACGACATACAAATCTCCTTTGTATAATTGCGACGGCAGCGTTATGGGTACCGTGGGCGTTGCGATTGACGTGACGAAAGAGCGTGAGTATGAGCAGGAAATCATACAGAAAAACCATACGCTGGAGACGATTTTTACCAATCTGGACTGCGGCGTTATGCGTCATACGCAGGACGGCAAAGAGATTTTAAGCATCAACAGAGCGGCGCTTCGGATTCTGGGATATGAGTCTTTGGAAGAGATGATGGAGAAAGGATTCTATATGATTGCAGAATCCGTAATGGACGAAGATAAGCCGAAGCTTAGAAATTGCATTGAAGAGCTGCAGGACGTAGGCGACAGCGTCAGCGTAGAATACCGCGTGCAGCACGGCAACGGAGATATTTTGCATATTATGGGAAATGTAAAGCTTCTGGAGGAAAACGGGGAGCTTTTTTACCAGAGATTTTTGCTGGATTGTACGGCTCAGAAGATGCAGGAGAAAAAGAAAGAAAAACTGCACGTGGAGCTGGTTCAGGCTTTGGGCATAGATTACAGCGCCGTTTATGTTTTTAATGTCGATACGGGGATGGGTACCCTGCTTCGCAATGAAAGCCGCAACAGAGAGAAAGTAAGCAGTGTTTTTGATGGAAAAATGCCGTTTGAAGAAAGTATGAGCCGTTACATAGAGGAATTCGTATATGAGGACGACAAAGAGACGATGCGTCAGTCTTCCTCTATCGAAAATATGAAAAATGAACTGTCTGAAAAGAAAGTTTTCCATATCAATTACCGCATGATGCGGGACGGTCAAATGGAATATTTTCAGATGAAAGCGGTGCGCACGGGAATGGCTGACGGAAGCCTTGGAATCGTACTGGGATTTCGCAGCGTCGATGGTGAAATCCGTCGGGAAATGGAAAAGAAAAACCTGCTGGAAGACGCTCTTTTACAGGCGAACCGGGCAAGCAAGGCCAAGAGCGTATTTCTTTCCAATATGTCCCACGACATCCGTACGCCGATGAACGCGATTGTCGGCTTTACCGCTTTGGCGATTACGCATATTGAACGCAGAGAACAGGTGGAAGAATATTTAAAGAAAATTATGACGTCCGGCAATCATCTGCTGAGTCTGATTAACGATGTGCTGGACATGAGCCGCATTGAAAGCGGCAAGATGCATCTGGACGAAAAGCCGTGCAGTCTGCCGGATATTCTGCATGGCCTGAGGAATATCGTACAGGCGGACGTCTCTGCGAAGCAGCTCGATCTGTATATTGATACGGTAGACGTGATAGATGAAGATATTATTTGCGATAAGCTCAGGCTGAATCAGGTGCTTTTAAATCTTTTGGGGAATTCCATCAAATATACGCCCGCAGGCGGAATTGTCAGTCTTAGGATTACCGAAAAGGCGGGAGCCCCGGAGGGATACGCCAATTATGAATTCAGTATCAAGGATACCGGCATCGGAATGAGCGAAGAATTTGTACAGCATATATTTGAACCGTTTGAGCGGGAAAAGTGTACGACAATCAGCGGAATACAGGGGACCGGCCTTGGAATGGCGATTACGAAGAATATCGTGGATATGATGAACGGTACGATTGAAGTAAAAAGCGAACAGGGCGTAGGTACGGAATTCAGGGCGTCGTTTGTCTTTCGGCTGCATTCCGGAAAAAAAGAGAGCCAGGTGATTTCAGAGCTGAAAAACTGCAGGGCGCTTGTGGTAGACGACGATTTCAATACGTGCGACAGCGTATCCTATATGCTGGGCCAGATAGGGCTTCGCGCAGAGTGGACGTTGTCCGGAAAAGAAGCGGTGCTTCGGACCCGTCAGGCAATTATGCGGGGCGATATTTATTCGGTGTATATTATTGACTGGCTTTTGCCGGACATCAATGGCGTGGAAGTGACGCGCAGAATCCGAAAAGAGATGGGAGAAGACGTGCCGATTATTGTGTTGACGGCATATGACTGGGCCGATATAGAAGAGGAAGCGAAAGAAGCCGGAGTTACGGCGTTTTGCAGTAAGCCGCTGTTTTTGTCAGAGTTAAGAAGCTGTTTGAATTCCGTTGTCTGCACTGTGAAAGAAGAGGAGCCCAGGGAAGTTTCAGAAACGAAAAAGATTCGTACGGGGCGCATTCTGCTGGCGGAGGATATTGATTTGAATCAGGAGATCGCCACTGCAATTCTGGGAGACGCAGGGTTTACTACAGAAGTTGCGGGGAACGGCAAGCTTGCGGTGGATATGCTTAAGAATTCGGAGCCAGGGTATTATCAGCTGGTGCTTATGGATATTCAGATGCCTGAAATGAACGGATATGAAGCGGCCCGGGAAATTCGAAATCTAAAAGACAAAGAGCTTGCGGCGGTGCCGATTATAGCGATGACGGCCAATGCCTTTGAAGAAGACAAACAAGAGGCGATTAAATGCGGAATGAACGGACATATTGCAAAGCCGATTGATATAAAAAATTTATTTAAGACCTTAGATCAGATTTTATCTTAAACGGGCAGCCTTAAGGAAAAGGTAAAAAGGAGCCCTGTCATAGGACGGGAGGAATGCGGAGTGGGAAAAACACAGGTGTTGGACGGACAGCCTACCATGCGGGAATGGCCGGTTAGGATTTGGGGAATTGAAGAAATTAAACAACCATTTGCAGAACCGGTGCAAAATTGGATGAAAGAGCCGTTTGCTACTTTTGAATTTGTATATGCCCCAAAACGACAGACTTGTTTGAAGTCTTATACTTATCTGTTTGGATATGGAAATGAAAAGATATTTTATATGCGGGAAGGATGGAAGCAGCCCATTGAAGTTTTACGGTCGCAAATAACGTCTGTTTCCACAGAAAAAGAATTGTTAAACGCGAAGCTGACCATCTTTTACCAGGATGGGGGACGTCAGAAAAATCTGGAATTTTCATACGTTCCGTCTGTTTATTATTTGTACGATCCGTTTTTGAACTGGATTTTAGGGCTTGGAAAAAAATATATGCCAATGCTTGCGGAAAAAGAAAATCCACGTCCCAAAAAGCTATACGAAGAAAGCCTTGCCATGTTTAATTATTCGATTGGAGCGTATCGTCTGGGAGAGAAGTTTACGGATTATTCCTATCGATCGAAACAGCGCCGGAACAAATGGATGCCATGGAAAAGCGATCTGGAAGAATGGCTGGAAGTTCCTATGGAACGCGGTATATATAAGCTGCATACAATCGGATATTTGACAGAGTGCAGTTATGAAATCGGAAATCAGGAGAAAGAATGATATGAACCGACAGAACGCAAATTTCCAAATCAAAAATCTTGTTACAACAGCTATGCTGATGGCGATTGGCCTGATTCTGCCCTTTTTTACAGGACAGATTCCTCAAATTGGCAGCATGCTTTTGCCGATGCATATTCCCGTATTTATTTGCGGATTTGTCTGCGGATGGCCGTATGGAGGCGTCATGGGATTTTTTCTGCCGCTTGTCAGGCATGTGGCGTTTGGGATGCCGCCTGTGCTTTCTGCCGTAGCCATGGCGTTCGAACTGGCGGCCTATGGCATGATTTGTGGATTTCTATATAACCGCTCCCATTGGAAATGCATTGTAGCGTTGTATCGTTCTCTGATTGCGGCTATGATTGGGGGAAGAATTGTCTGGGGGTTGGTTTACGCGCTGATTGCGGGCGTTGCCAAAGAAGCGTTTACCTGGGAAATGTTTTTGGCGGGGGCGTTTCTTGGGGCTATTCCCGGTATTGTTGTACAGCTGATATTCATTCCATCTTTGATGGTGGCATTGAATCGAACGGGTATTTTACGTCTTTATCAGGAGCCAAAACGAGACAGAACCTGATCCCTTGTTATGATATGGATGGGATAAGAACAATGCGTCTGCCAGAACAGAGACTGGCAGACGATTTTTTTTGACAAAAGTTATTGACAACTAACTGCAATTAGTATATTCTAATAAAGGAAAGAGAAATGAAACCGGAATTCCATCTAGCAGGGAGGAGAAAGTTATGCCGTTGTCTATGGCAAGAAAAGGAGAGAGAAATACTATCAAAAAAATCGGGGGAAAAGCAGAGACCCGCAGGTTTCTGGAAAACCTTGGCTTTGTTACGGGCGGCATCGTTACGGTGGTGTCTGACATTGGTGGAAATATGATTGTAAACGTCAGAGAGTCGCGCGTCGCCATTGGAAAAGATATGGCGAATAAAATAATTGTATAAGGAGAATGAGATGAGAACATTAAAAGAAGCTGTCTGCGGAGAAAGGGTAACAGTAAAAAAGCTCTCCGGCGAAGGCCCGGTAAAAAGGCGGATTATGGATATGGGAATTACAAAAGGCACGTCGGTTTTTGTCAGAAAAGTCGCTCCGCTGGGAGATCCGATCGAAGTTACCGTGCGTGGTTACGAACTGTCTTTGCGCAAGACGGACGCCGGAATGATTGAAGTGGAATAATTTTTTTAGTCGATAGTTAGTCGTAACTAATAAAAGGTTGAAAAAACGAACAGGAGGGAATGGGAATGTCGCTGAAAATTGCATTGGCAGGAAATCCGAACTGCGGAAAAACAACGCTGTTTAACGCGCTTACGGGATCCAATCAGTTTGTGGGAAACTGGCCGGGCGTTACCGTAGAGAAAAAAGAGGGAAAATTAAAAGGAAACAAAGAAGTCACAATTTTGGATTTGCCGGGGATTTATTCACTGTCTCCGTATACGCCGGAGGAAGTTGTCGCGAGGAACTATTTGGTTTTTGAACGGCCGGACGCGATCATTAATATTGTAGACGGTACAAATCTGGAAAGGAATCTGTATTTGTCCACGCAGATTTTAGAGCTTGGCATTCCCGTTCTTATGGCGGTGAATATGATGGACATTGTAGAAAAAAACGGCGATCAGATACATACGGATAAATTGAGTCAGACTTTGGGCTGCGAAGTCGCAGAAATTTCTGCGTTAAAAGGAGAGGGGATTGAAAATGCTGTCCGGAAAGCCGTCTCTCTGGCAAAAAGAAAAGCGGCCGCCACACCGGTTCTTTCGTTTGGAAAAGAAGTGGAAGCTGCGGTATGCGCTGTGGAGGAGAAGCTGGGGACGGCTGTTTTGAAAGAGCAAAAAAGATTTTTTGCGGTGAAGCTTTTGGAAAAAGATGATAAAATTGCAATGCAGATGCAGCATGCGCCAGACGTATCGGAAGAGATTGAAAAGCTGGAGCAGACATTTGACGACGATATAGAAAGCATCCTCACAAATGAGCGGTACGAATATATTTCATCTGTCATTGGCAAGTGCTGTACGAAGAATAGCAGGAAATCCATGAGCATATCGGATAAAATCGATCGCATTGTGACGAACCGTGCGCTTGCGCTTCCAATTTTTGCAGCCGTGATGTTTTTGGTGTATTATGTCTCTGTGCAGACTGTGGGAGATTATGTGACGAACTGGGCGAATGACGGCGTATTTGGAGAGGGATGGAGCTTGTTTGGCGTATGGGTGCCAGGCATTCCTGTTCTGGCAGAACGCGTCTTGGACTTTGTTGGCTGTGCGGCATGGCTCAAAGGACTTGTTTTGGACGGCATCATTGGCGGCGTAGGAGCTGTGCTTGGATTTGTGCCGCAGATGTTTGTTCTTTTTCTGTTTTTGGCTTTTTTGGAAGCCTGCGGTTATATGGCCCGCGTTGCGTTTCTTATGGATCGTATTTTTCGAAAATTTTCTCTGTCCGGCAAATCTTTTATACCCATGCTGATTGGCACAGGATGCGGCGTTCCGGGTATAATGGCCTCGAGGACGATTGAAAGCGACAGGGATCGCAAAATGACGATTATGACGACGACGTTTATTCCCTGCGGGGCGAAGCTTCCGATAATTGCGTGTATTGCGGGAGCGTTTTTCAACAATTCCGGGTGGGTATCTTTCAGCGCGTTTTTTGTCGGAATCGCGGCCGTCGTCTGCTCCGGCATTATTTTGAAGAAGACGAAAATGTTTGCCGGTGATCCGGCGCCGTTTGTGATGGAGCTTCCGGCATATCATATGCCGACAGCCGGAAATATTTTACGCAGCATGTGGGAACGTGGATTTTCGTTTATCAAAAAAGCAGGAACGGTCATTCTGTTGTCTGCCATCGTGCTTTGGTTTTTGCAGAGCTTTGGATGGATAGACAAAACGTTTGGAATGCTTGAGGCAGAGCAGCTTGACAGCAGTATTCTGGCCAAAATCGGAGGCGCGCTTGCGCCGGTTTTTTCTCCTCTTGGCTGGGGAGACTGGAGAATGGCGGTTGCAGCGATTACAGGCCTGATTGCAAAAGAAAATGTAGTGACGACATTTGGCGTGTTGTTTGGCTGCGCTGAAGTGGCGGAAGACGGAGCGGAAATCTGGACCATGCTTGCGGGCGGCATGTCTGCAATCGCAGCGTATTCATTTCTGGTATTTAATTTGCTTTGCGCGCCCTGCTTTGCGGCGATGGGGGCAATCAAACGGGAAATGAATCACAGGAAGTGGTTTTGGTTTGCAATTGGGTATCAGACGATTCTGGCATATCTGGCGTCGTTTTGCATATATCAGATTGGAAATTATGCGCAAACGGGAGCGTTTGGAATCGGAACCGTTCTGGCGGGGATGGTTGTTTTGCTATTTTTTTATCTGCTGGTTTGTCCCGTCAGAAAAGAGAGCGCTGCGTTTGTAAAGGCGTCGGGAATATAGCGGAATCGACTGGCGGATGAACGGACGAAAGTCAGAATCAGAAATGGAGGCGTATATGGGAACAGTTGTTGTCGGTTTGATTGTATTGGGCTGCGCTGCGTTTGCAGTCCGCAGCATAGTCAAAGATAAGAAAAAAGGCAAGGCGTCCTGCAGCGGGGACTGTGGGCGCTGCAAGGGGTGTCATTAGAAAAAGGCAGCCGTCCGGAAGCAGATTCCGGCGGCTGTCATTTTTTGTAGTCTGTCATTGTGCCCGGAGCGCGAAACAGAAAGAAAAATGGTAAATTATGGAAGATTATGCTATAATGAAAAAGTTTAAATTTGAAAGAAAAAGCTTTTTGGTGAAACAGTACCGGGAGGAATGCTTTATGATGGTAAAAGGGTATCAGAAAAAAAGCGTTTACGATGCCGTACAGGAACGCTTTGATTATTTGTTTCGCGAGTTTGACAACATCTATGTATCGTTTAGCGGCGGAAAAGACAGCGGCGTTTTGCTGAATCTTTTGCTGGATTTTAAGCGAAAGCACTATCCAAAGCGAAGAATCGGCGTATTTCATCAGGATTTTGAGGCGCAGTATACAGTAACTACGGAGTATGTCACAAGGACCTTTCAAAAGCTTGAGGGAGAGTGCGATTTGTATTGGGTCTGTCTTCCGATGGCGACCAGGACGGCGCTCAGCAGTTATGAGATGTACTGGTATCCCTGGGACGATAAAAAAGAAGATCAGTGGGTTCGGCCAAGGCCGAAATTTCCATATGTGATTACGGTTGACGAGCCGTTTGACCATTATCGCTACCGAATGCATCAGGAGGATCTTGCAAAACAGTTTGGACGGTATTACAGAGAGACGCATGATTATGGAAAAACAGTCTGTCTGCTTGGCATACGGGCGGATGAATCGCTTCAGAGGTATAGCGGGATTGTTAATAAAAAGTACGGATACAATGGGAAATGCTGGTTTTCCAGGCAGTTTAAGGATGTCTGGTGCGCTTCTCCTCTTTATGACTGGTCGAATCAGGATGTATGGGTGGCAAACTATCGGTTTCATTATGATTATAACGCTCTGTACGATTTGTACTATAAAGCGGGGCTGAAAATCGATCAGATGCGCGTGGCGTCGCCGTACAACGATTATTCCAAGGATTCGCTGAATCTTTACCGGGTGATTGATCCGGAGATTTGGACAAAGCTGGTGGGGCGCGTCCGGGGAGCAAATTTTGGCTGTATTTATGGAAGAACCCGGGCGATGGGATACCGGAATATTAAGCTGCCAAAGGGGCATACATGGGAATCCTATACAAAGTTTCTGCTGGATACGCTTCCGGCAAGGCTAAGGAACAAGATTGAAAATGAGAAGTAGAGGGTATCCATAACCTTAATCGCATCACAAATAAGCCATCTTTCGGTGGCTGCTTTAAAAATTGAATATTGAGAATGTTAAGGTTATGCAGTTGCTGACTTGATC
>CATOKN010000061.1 GCA_951800425.1 uncultured Lachnospiraceae bacterium | reverse complement strand
ATCTTATATGATTACTGGGGGCTTTTGATTTATAATATTACAGACAGGAAAATACATCAGATTTTAGATTTGAGAGCGGCTGATTTGGGGTATATCCAGGGAGAGAAAACGACGCATATTGAAGTATCCGGCGACGGAGAGCAGATTCTTTTGTATAACGAGCCGGACGGCGAAGAAAAGTTTATTTATTATGTGAGAAATCAGAGACTGGAATATACGGATCTGACTTCTTTTGAGGAAAATCATTATGACGGACTTATAGAGCGGGAAGAAATCAATTATGCGCGGACAGAGAATGAAAAACTGGCGTATCTTTCCAGGGATTCTCTGATTACGGAAGACGGCGACGTCTTTCATGAAGCAGATATGCTGGGACTTTCTTTGATTGTATTGCAGGAAGACGAGGGCGACGCCAGAATTTATCCGTTATTTTCGGAAGTATATGAAAAAAACGGAGAACAGGTTATGACGCGTTTGAAAAGCGGCAACTTGAGAATCGTTGTGGGAAAGAAATATTTGCACGAGGACAAAGAGGGGTGGACGTATTATCTGGAAGAAGATGAAATGAAAGAAAGTCCGCTTCAGGAGCTTGGCGGAGTTGTAAAACCGCTGCTTTTGACACGCTATCAAAAGGGAGAGCGGCAGATTTTGGAAAATCTGACGTATCAGGAGGCCTGGTTTGACTGCCCGGTAATCTTTACAGAGGGCCGGATAGTATATAAAGCGGCCCGGACGGCGGATACGATGGGGATCAAGGATCCGGCGCTGGTGAGCATTGCCATGGACGGAAGCGACAGACAAACGGCGGACGATATTATGTATCATGTGTATGACGGGATCTGCGAGGACGGCGGGTGGATTTATTATTCCGGGTGGACAAACGACGGAACATATCCGAAACCGTTGTGCCGCATTGCGCCTGATTTTTCAGGAGGCCCGATGATGCTGGAAGAAATTCCCGGTCTATTGTGCGGCGTACACAACGGAGTTGTTTATTATCTGGCTTCGCGGGAACAGGCGGTCAGAGAAACGGAAGGAATATGGAAGCGAAATCTTGCTACGGGAGAAGAGAAAATTTATGATAAATGGGGCATATGCGCAGAAGACATAACGGTCCTTAATGTCAGAGAGAAAGAAGATCTTATGGATATTTTAGATGAGTCGGAAGAATCCCCCAATCGTTCTCTGCCGGGATTTCAGATGTTATTTTATTTTGATTATGAGGGAGAGATACATTCTTCCCTGCTGATGTTTGATGAAAGGTATTGACAAAATCCCATTTGGTGCATAAACTTATCGTATGGACGCCGTCTTCCTCAGAGATGCCGGGGCAGACGGCGGCGTAAAAAGAAAAAGGCGCGGAACGGAAAAAGTAAAAAATCCCCTGTCGGCCAGAGAAAAGCTGCCCTGGGCTGAAAGCAGCTTTGCGACATGATTTTTGAAGTGCGTCCGGGAGCCGATCCGGTGAGTTGGGTAGCCGGGTACGATGGATGCACGTTACGCATTTTGAGTGAAAGCAAAAGCTTTTATAAGAGTGGAACCGCGGATAACTTCGTCTCTTGATTTGAGGCGAAGTTTTTTTGCATATCGATACCTTTGGGTAAATTCCGGAAAGAAAGAGGAAGCTATGGGTTGGCTCAGGTATATCAAAGAAGAATTTCAGGTCATACAAGAGAGAGATCCTGCCATTAAATCGCCGCTTGAAGTTATTTTGTATCCGACGTTTCGGGTTATGTTAAGCTACCGCAGAGCGCATAAGCTGTACCAGCGGGGTCATTTTTTCCGCGCCAGGTACATATCCCAGCGGGCGGCAAGGAAAACAGGCATTGAGATACACCCGGGAGCGGAAATCGGAAAAGGATTGTTTATCGATCATGGCAGCGGCGTCATTATCGGGGAAACGACGATTATTGGAGATAACGTCACGCTTTATCAGGGGGTTACTCTGGGAGGAACCGGAAAAGAAACGGGAAAGCGTCACCCGACTTTATGCGACAATGTAATGGTAAGCGCGGGAGCAAAAATTTTAGGCTCTTTTACGATTGGAGAAAATTCAAAAATCGGAGCGGGCAGCGTCGTTTTGGAGGAAGTTCCGGCGAACTGCACCGTGGTAGGCGTACCCGGCAGAATTGTCAGACGGGACAATGAGAAAGTTCCGAGAAGCGATATGGATCAGGTGCATCTGCCGGATCCGGTGAAAGAAGATATTGTTGCGCTGCAGCGTGAAAATTCTGCGCTGTGCAACAGAATCATAGATTTGGAAGCGCAGATGAAGCAGATGAACGCGCGGCAATCAAATTAGAAAGGATACAAAAAGATGATGAAACTGTACAATACCCTGACAAGAAAGAAAGAAGATTTTATCCCCCTGGACGAGGGAAAAGTCCGGATGTATGTCTGCGGCCCTACCGTATACAATTATATCCATATCGGGAATGCAAGGCCCATGATTGTATTTGATACGGTCAGGCGATATATGGAATACAGGGGCTATGAGGTGAATTTCGTATCTAATTTTACCGATGTGGACGATAAAATTATAGCCAAAGCAATCGAAGAGGGCAGTTCGGCAGAGGAAGTGGCGCAGCGTTTTATCCGGGAATGCAAAAAGGATATGGAGGGAATGAACGTCATGCCGGCAACGACGCATCCTTTGGCAACAAACGAAATCGACGGCATGATAGACATGATTTCCCAGTTGATTGAAAAGGGGTATGCGGATCCGGCAAAAGACGGAACCGTATATTTCAGAACCCGAAAATTTAAAGAGTACGGCAAGCTTTCCCACAAAAATATTGACGATTTGCAGGCGGGCCACAGAGATATTAAAGTAACGGGAGATTTAAAAGAAGACGCGCTTGATTTCGTACTCTGGAAGCAGAAAAAAGAGGGAGAGCCTTACTGGGAGTCGCCCTGGTGCGACGGCCGTCCCGGCTGGCACATTGAATGCTCCGTAATGTCCAGAAAGTATCTTGGAGACGAAATTGACATTCATGCCGGAGGGGAAGATTTGATTTTTCCGCATCATGAAAACGAAATAGCCCAAAGCGAGGCCGCAAACGGCGTGGAGTTTTCCAAATATTGGATGCACAATGCTTTTTTAAATATTGATAACAGAAAAATGTCAAAATCTATGGGAAATTTCTTTACGGTACGGGAGGTTTCCGAAAAATATGAGCTTCAGGTACTTCGGTTTTTTATGCTCAGCGCGCATTACAGAAGTCCGCTGAATTTCAGCGCGGATTTAATGGAGGCGGCAAAAAGCGGACTTGAGAGGATTGTAACGGCCGCGGAGCATATCCGTCATTTGCTAAAATCAGCAGACGACGCTTCGGCGACGGAGCCGGAAGCAGAACTGTTAGAGAGAGCCAGGACTTATACGGAAAAATTTGAAGCTGCGATGGATGATGATTTCAATACCGCGGACGCTGTTTCCGCCGTTTTTGAACTGGTAAAATTCTGCAACACCCATACGTCGCAGGAAAGCACGGGCGCATATCTGAAATGTCTGTACGAACAGCTAAAGACGCTGTGCGACGTGCTTGGCATTCTCAGTGAAAAAGAAGAAGAAATTTTAGACGGAGAAATTGAACGGCTGATTGCAGAGCGGCAGACGGCAAGGAAAGAGAAAAATTTTGCCAGAGCCGATGAAATTCGTGATTTGCTGCTGCAGAAAGGAATTATTTTAAAAGATACAAGAGAAGGGGTACAATGGAAAAGGGCATAAATTCATATATCAGAAAACAATTCGAAATAGAAGAGGCGGATATGCGCATGTATTCGCCTCTTGCCCTTGCTTATATCGGCGACGCCGTATTTGATTTGATTATCCGTTCTGTCGTCGTGGGGCGCGGAAATAAGCGGGCGGATGTTTTGCACCAGAGGACAAGCCAGATTGTAAAAGCCCATACGCAGGCAAAAATGATTGAACAATTGCTGCCTGGCCTGACGGAGGAAGAAAAGAATATTTACCGCCGCGGAAGAAACGCCAATTCTCCGACGATGGCCAAAAACGCAACCGTGTCAGATTACCGCAAGGCGACAGGATTCGAAGCGCTGATTGGATATTTGTATCTGACGGATGAATTTGAGAGAATTCTTGCTCTGGTATTGGAAGGACTCAAACAGATAAATGAAAGGATTTAAATTATGGAATATGAAGAATTAAAAATAGAAGGCAGAAATCCCGTATTGGAGGCATTTCGTTCCCAAAAAACAATAGACAAGCTGTTCGTATTGGACGGCTGCAAGGACGGCCCGATTCAGACGATTCTCCGGGAAGCAAGAAAGCATGACGTTGTCATTCATTTCGTTGGAAAAGAAAGACTCGACGCGCTGTCTGATACGAAAAAACACCAGGGCGTCATTGCCGTGGCCGCGGCATATACGTATGCCACCGTAGAAGAAATTTTACAGAACGCAAGAGAGAAAAAAGAAGCGCCGTTTCTTCTGTTGCTGGATAATATCGAAGATCCGCATAATCTGGGCGCAATTATCCGTACCGCCAATCTGGCCGGCGTTCATGGCGTCATCATTCCAAAGCGCAGATCCGTAGGGCTGACGGGAACTGTGGCGAAAGCATCTGCGGGCGCCATCAATTATACTCCGGTAGCCAAAGTAACCAACTTAAAAAATACCATTCAGGCGCTGAAAAAAGAAGGCGTTTGGTTTGTCTGCGCGGATATGAATGGAACGCCAATGTACGATTTGGATTTAAAAGGGCCGATTGGGCTTGTCATTGGCAGCGAGGGAGAGGGCGTGTCAAAACTGGTAAAAGAAAACTGCGATTTTTCCGCTGCCATTCCGATGAAAGGAAATATAGATTCGCTCAATGCTTCCGTAGCGACGGGAGTGCTTGCTTATGAGATTCTGCGTCAGAGAGGAATATAAGCGTAAGGGGGATGGGAATGGTGGAGTATGCAGACTGTTCGGATGAAGAACTGCTTTTGAGGATGAATGAAAATAACGGCATTATGGCTTATATTTTGGATAAATATAAACCGCTGGTGCGCAGACGCGCGAATGCGCTGTATTTGATCGGCGGAGATACGGATGATTTGATTCAGGAGGGTATGATTGGGCTGTTTAAGGCAATTCAGGATTACCGTCCTGGTAAAGAAGCGTCGTTTTACCATTTTGCAAGGCTTTGCATTGACCGGCAGATGTATACGGCAGTAGAAGCGTCCAGGCGAAAAAAACATGCTCCGCTCAATTCCTATATTTCTCTTTATGAGGATTCTGACGAAAAGGGAATGACGCTTGCAGACGTTTTGACGGGAGAAGAAGATAAGAATCCGGAGAGCCTGTTGATAGACCGGGAAAATATTCGGCAAAAGCTGGATGAATTGTCAAAAAACTTAAGCAAGATGGAGAAACAGGTATTTGACTATATGCTTGAGGGGCTTTCTTACCGGCAGATAGCGGAAAAAATGGGAAAATCGCCAAAAGCGATTGACAATGCAATTCAGAGAATGAAAGGGAAAGCAGAGGAAATATAACAATCTGTTTTTTCACAATAGAGAAAATGAAATTGCATATTGACAGATAAGGGAAGCTATAGTACCTGTCTTTAAGAGTAGAATTAAAAAAATGGTGCTAAGCCACAGTTTAAAACCTGTGACTTAGCATTTTTTTAATCTGTGCTTCCGATAAAAAGTAGGAGGTCAGAGGCAGTCCTGTTTTTTCTGCCAGTAAAGCGATGAAGTCGGATTTCCTTGCCAGATTGATATACTTCCTATCAGATATTTTAACGGATCTGAACCCATGAAAGAAATTAAACATTTCTTCAGAACAGAGGCTGTTGTCCAGCGCTTTTATCTGGAGCAGCCTAGTCAGCAGGACGGTAAGGTAGCAGATCAGGAAATGCCCGGTAATGGTTTGTTCTTTTTGCAGATATACCGGCCGCGCGTCAAGCTGCGATTTCATGATCCGGAAAGATTCCTCTATCCGCCACAGATTATGGTAAGTGGAATAAATCTCTGAACCGCTCATGCTGGTTTCGGATGTCACAAGGAGATTGTAACCGGCAAGTTCCAAATTCTTTCCGACTGCTTCTTCGTTCAGAACCACTTTTACTTTTCCATCGGTTTCTTTGCCTTTTTTGTCAGCGGTAAGAAACGTCACATACTTGGCGCAGTCGCCGTATTCTGATTTTTTTGCCTGGCTGGCCTTTAAGGCCCTGGCTTTTTCAATCTGCCGGTTGATTTCATAAATCTGTTTCTTCGCAAGAGACGGGTTAAAAGTGACGGCCCTCTTTTCCCTAAGCTTAATGGTGCGTTTTCTTCCGTTTTTATCTGTTATTGTGTGAGGGGAATCATCCACACATTCCTTAATCCGGTATAAGACGTCCCCTTTTTTGTTTTTTACTTCCCGATAGCCGTTTTTCAAAAGAGCCCAGGTTTTTCCGTTTCAGGGAGCTGTTTGACAGATTTGGAAAAAAGGTATCCATCGCCATTTACATATGAAGTATATTCAGTAATTAAGGGTTCAACTTCGTCAAAGAAGAACGCTAAGCGAGGTGAGGGAAAGGCTATTCCTAAGGATAAAGTTCCTGGGAAACGTAAAAAAAATAAAACTGTCAAGGGTAAAAATGGTAGTTTGCCAACAACTGGAGATGCTAATTCTAGTACAGATTTATATAGCAAAAATGGAAAAACATTATATCAGAGGCGATTCTACGATAAAAAGGGAAAAGTTTTTTTAGATATTGATTTTAGCCATGGTGGGAATCATACGTTTCCACATGCTCATTATTGGATATGGTATTAGAAAATATAAAGATTATTTTTAAGAAAAAGTATATGAAAAATATATTTAAAAATATTAGTATCCTATTGTTATGTGCTGTTGACTTTGCTATATACATAAATTCAAATTATATTATAATGTTGACAAAAACGGATTTGAATGGAGAAATATATGGAATAATTGATGATTCGTTAACTACCGAGATTGAAAATGTTACTTATATCAATTATGATAATAGCAACAGAAAAAATGAATCTCATGGCGAAAAATTATGTAGATTTGCAAATGATAATTATAAAAATTTTGAAATTTATTATTATAATGCAGAGATAAATGGTCAAATTAGTTCCGAAAACATAATATATGGATTAGATGAATTGAAAGATAGGGGTGTAAATAAAATAAATATAAGTTTGAGTAGTAAAATATATTCGGATGGTTTGCAAAATTGGATAAGTGAACATAAAGACATTAAAATATTTGCAAGCTATAACAATAAAATTAATACATATGATTATCCAGCTATGTATGAAGGCGTGGTTGCATCAGGAAAATATAATGATGTTATTAAATTTAAAGAATGCGATGTGAAATATAATTCAATGAATATAATCGGAATTAATTCGTTGAAGAAATATTCTGGAAATTCATTTCTCTCACTGGTAAGTATGTTTAAAAATGAGCAATATTAGGATGGGATATAATATGAATATACATGAAAAAATGGTTAAAGAATTATATGATAAAAAATCTTTGAACGCTTTTATTTATCTTATTGAGCATGGAAGAGAATTAGAATTCGAATATAATAGTAAGGAGTGCTTTATTAGTAGAGATAATTCAAAGAGTTCCGTTTCGATTTGGGTAAATAAAGAAGAACAAGCATTTGATAATATTGAAGACTTGATAAGAAAAGCAAAAATTGATGGTGTTTTATTTGAGGACGTGTGGAAGATTATACAATTGGGTATTCTATATTAAAGATTGATGTAAACCACGAATAGGTTTTTATGAATATTTTTAAAAAGTTCCATAAGTCCACAAATCCTTATTCTATGCGGACTATGGAGCTTTTTCTATGTATTCCAACTTCTTAAATCGGCTCAAACAAACTCAAAAAATACTGTTCTAATGTAGTAAATAAAGTAGTATAAATTGTGAGTTATGCTGTCAGCGATTTCATTGCAATTTTAGCAGATTCCGCCGAACCGTGTGCATAATAACCCAATGTAGTAGTGATGTCTTTATGACCCATGATATATTGTAAGGATTGCACAAGCCCTTATGTTACCGAGCTGTCCCACCCATTCTAAGGCGTTTTCAGTTTTTAGTTGTTCCGTTATGCCCTGTGCCTGTTTCACGCTCTCAATGAGCCTTTCAAAGCGTTCCTGCACCTGTCCGTCAATGTCGGAAAGATACGCCTTCAACTTAACGCTTGTAAGAAGATTGGTATATGCAGCTTCGCGGAATTGTTTCAAATAATCTAAGCGCCGCTGTCTCGCCTGTCGGCTCGGTCGGTTCGCAGCTTGAGTGCCACTGGCACTCGCTCACCCCCATGTGCCTATTGACTGTTCTTCTTCGGCGTGTAATCGTAAATCTGGAAGAAAATATCCATTTTCTTTGTGATATGTGCCGCCTAACTGTTCAAATAATGATTTTGTCATTTTCTGCTTCCTCCAGATAAGATATTCACTCAACATATTTGTGCCTGTTGTCTTAAACACAATTTTTGAGTTTTGTCCTTATCTGGTT
>CATOKN010000060.1 GCA_951800425.1 uncultured Lachnospiraceae bacterium | reverse complement strand
GATCTGTATTGCGGTACGTAATAAAATACGCGGTGTCGCCCAAGTATCTCGCTGCGTAAATTTCTTCTCCCACTGCAATATCGTCCAGGGAGGAGGCAAGTTTCATATTTTCATCAAAAAGATATAAATAATTTCTGGAAGTTCCCATATCGTCATAAGAGGTTGTCAGGACGCGGAGCGCATGATTGTATTCGTTGATGGCAAAAGTATCGGTAATTCGGCCTTTTACGGATTCGGCATTTACGGCGTTAATAATTCCGTCGTGCATTTCGAATTTTGCAATCTGGGTTATGGATTCCAGACTGTTATCGTCCGGACCATAAAGATAAATGGAATCATTTCCTACATAAATTTGCACATAATTATGAACAATCATAACTTCATCAATGGCTTTTTCCGGCGTGTCTGTTTTTATGGAAGAGATAACCAGCCCGTTATCACCCGAAGAGGGGAGGTAAACATGGTCTGAGGGAATTTCTGTTCCGTTGACGCAGGGAATAATTCCGCCCTCCTCTGATTTTGTCTCATAAGAGACAGACTGCGAAAGGCTGTCTTTTTCTGTAAAAAGATAGAGAATATCGCCGATTTTCCGGGAGGTATAATAAAATCCGTCCTGCGCGCCGGTTCCAATCAGGAGTGGACGGGCAGGATTTGCAATGTCATAAACATATAACACAGTAGAACTGTCTGTTCGGACAGAACTCATTTTTGCACAGCTTTCCAGAGGCAGAAAACCGGAATCGGCATCGCCGGCTTCTTCGGTGGAAAATGTGGAGGGCTCCTGTTCCACATACTTTTTTTCCAGACTTGTCTGATAGCGCTGCGCAATCAGAATCAGTCTGTCGCCGTCTACATAAAGCTCTTGTACGGAATCGGCCGAATCAAGTTCGGGATCAATCGTATGCGTGAATGTTAAGTCATTCTTAGCCGTATCGGAAATGATGACTTTACGGTTGGAAACGGTATAAATATAGCGTCCGTCAGTTTTGATAATGTCGCTTTCATCCACGCCCTCTGTCTGGAGGTTTGTGGAAGAATGGTCTAAGGCTTCTTTAGAAGCTTCATTTTTGCTGACGGCTTCGGATTTCTTTGCTTCGGAAGCCAGATCTTCTACAAAACCAAAACTCATGGCCCCGTCCAGGCTTTCCTCTCCGGCGTCTGCGCTTTCTTCTTTGTAATAATACGATTCCGGAATAGCTTCGGAAGCAGGTTTTAACTTCTCGTAAATTTCTTCATAATTTTTTGCAACTTTATAGAGCGATCCGGCATCCTTTTTTTGTATGGAAGAAACGTCTTCCTTTTTGGATTCTTTTGGATCTGCCTGATCCGCAGAGGTTCTTTTTTCTGCGGATGCTTCCGGTTTTGGCGAAGGCTCTGAGGGCGGCTGGCCAAGCTGAAATGCCGTGCCTGAGAGTATACCGCAGAAAAGCAGGATGGCGGCGGCTGAAGCGGCTTTTTTTGGAGAAAAGGAAAAAGTGCGGCGTATGGATTTCTTTTTCCTTAATCTTGCGGAAATCGTTTCCGGCGCGAGCGCGTCGGGCAAATCAATTTGTTCCGCGGATTGTTTGATTTTGTTTAATAATTCTTTGTCTGTCATAGAATCACCTTTCCTTTTCATTTTCAGAAAGCCATACGGAAAGCTTTTTCAGCGCGCGGCTTTCTTTGGAACGCACCGTATTGGCGTTCATGTGGAGTATCTTTGCAATTTCCCGATTCGTGTAACCTGCAAAAATATGCATACTGATAATCAGGCGTTCATCGTCGTCTAACCGGAAAAAGCAATTGCGCAAATCAATCCGTTCATCCAGGCTGGCAGAAGTGTCTTTTGCCGGAATATTCAGAAAGAATTCCTCTGTCACAGTCAGGCTCCTTTTTAATATTTTTTTACATTTGACTGTTAAAATTTTAAAGATCCATGAGGAAAAGGAGTCCTCGGACCGTAGTTTGGATATAGAAGCAAACGCATCTATAATCGTTTCGCTGACGGCGTCTTCCGCGTCGTCCGGATGCTTTAGGGCGTAAAGGGCAAACCGGTATAAATCCATATGTATGTCCCGATACAGCGCAGCAAAAGCTTCCGTGTCGCCGGATTTTGCTTTTTTTATCTGTTGCAGATTTTGTTTCATAACTTCTCCTGTTTATTTTTGGAATGTGAATGGTTGGTATATATTAGTGTGCGTTTTTTTGTAATTTGTTGCAAGTGTTTTCAGAAAAATTTTGACTTTGCGGCCGGAAGGACATATAATAAAACAAAAAGAAAAGCGAGGAAAAGGATATGAAGAAGATAAAGAAATCAGGGTTTGCATTGCTTGTGTTTTTTCTGTTGGTCTGCACGGCGCCATATCGGACAGACGCCGCTTCGGGACTTCATTTTTCAGCGAAAACAGCGAATACAGGAGCAATTCGCGTAAAAAAAATTACATATGAGGGCGAGATTTCAAACAGATATGTGTTTGGCGCAAAAGGTACGCTCTCAGAACTTGAAGTTGACTTTTCTACAGATGTCGCATGGAAGCATTCAGCAAAAATTGCTTCCGTAAAGGATCAGAAAGGAAAATCTTATCGCGGCTATTTGATAGACGAAGAGGATGACGGATGCGATATTATCATTGCCAACATGAAGCACGGCCGTACGTATACGATTGTGGTAGACGGGATTAAGAACAGGCGTTATGGAAATTTTGGCAGACTGACGATCAAAGTGAAAGTACCCGCGCAGAAAGCTTTTGCAAAAAATATCAAAATTTCAAAGGTTTCCGTAGACGACGCTTATGGAGAAGTCGACGTTAAATTTGCCGGAAAGGTTCTCTGGAATGGTAACGCGGCGGTGAAGTCTGTCAAAGACAATAAAGGAAAATCTTATCAGGGATATTTGACAGATACGGATGACGACGATTGTGAAATTTATATTGAAAATATGAAGTATGGCCGTACGTATCAGATTAAAATTACGGGATTAAAGATGAGAGGAGCATCTGCTTTTAAGGTGGTTACTATCAAGGTAAAAGTTCCTCAGCACAGACATAATATTGTTGTTGAGAAAGTGGAGTATGACGAGGATTATGAAGATTATGGAATGGAGTGGAAAGTGAAAATTGAGTTTAATAAAGACGTACAGTACAAAAACAGCAGCTATGTGATCATCAGCGATTCAGCCGGAAAAGCGTATTCTTCGAAAACCTCTTACGTCGAATGGGACGAAGATGAATGCGAAGTGCATCTGAATGAGGGTTTAAAAATCGGAAGCGCCTATACGTATGAAATTAAAAATGTAAAATCAGTTGGGGCAAAAAAATTTACAACTTTAAAAGGAAGCTTTCGGGCGTATAAGTAAGCGCGCGTTTTTCATGTGAAATGAAGATACCATGTATTTTTTTCTGCAAAGTTATTCATAATCATAAGTAAGTACAAATTTTAATTTTGCAGAAAGGAACAGAACTTATGGAAATGACATTACGATGGTATGGTGCGGCTTTTGACACCGTTACGTTAAAGCAGATACGCCAGATTCCCGGCGTAACGGGGGTAATTGCCACGTTGTATGACGCGAAGCCGGGAGAGGTCTGGAGCCGAGAAAAAATCAGGGGATTGCGGGAAGAAGTTGAGGCGGCGGGTCTTCATATTTCGGGGATTGAGAGCGTGAATGTTCATGACGCCATCAAAACAGGAGCCAGTGAACGGGACGAATACATTGCGCATTATATAGAAACCCTGGAGAATCTGGGAAAAGAGGGAATACATCTGGTATGCTATAATTTTATGCCTGTGTTTGACTGGACAAGGACGGAGCTTGCCAGAATGCGGCCGGACGGTTCGACCGTTCTGGCTTATACTCAGAAAGCAGTCGACGCGCTGGAACCTGAAAAAATGTTTTCTTCCATTGAAAAAGATATGAACGGAACTGTAATGCCGGGGTGGGAGCCGGAACGCATGCAGCGGGTAAAAGAACTATTTGAGATGTATCGACAGGTGGATGAGGAAAAGCTTTTTGCTCATTTGAAATATTTTCTGGAGAAAATTATGCCCGTCTGCGATCAATATGATATAAATATGGCGATTCACCCGGACGATCCGGCATGGAGCGTATTTGGTCTGCCAAGAATCATTACAAATCAGAAAAATATTCTCCGCATGATGCGGATGGTGGATAATCCCCATAACGGCGTTACGTTTTGTTCAGGTTCCTATGGGACAAATCCGGAGAATCATTTGCCGGAGATGATTCGTTCTTTGAAAGGAAGAATTCATTTCGCCCATGTGAGAAATCTGAAATTCAATTCGCCGACGGATTTTGAGGAAGCGGCGCATTTATCCTCCGACGGAAGCTTTGATATGTATGAAATTATGAAAGCGCTTTATGACATTGGCTTTAACGGACCCATCCGGCCGGATCACGGGCGCATGATTTGGGATGAAACGGCGATGCCGGGTTATGGGCTTTATGACAGGGCTTTAGGAGCCGCCTATTTGAACGGTCTTTGGGAAGCAATTGAAAAAAGTTCAGACAGGAGGGCGTCATGAAGTTAAGTCAGAGCGGAATGCAGGATCGAAAACAATGGGAAGAAGCCGGGTATGGGCTGTTTACGTTTGATCGTAAGAAAGTTGCCAAAAATACAAAGGAAAATCCCGCCTGGATTCATTTTGGATCGGGAAATATTTTCCGGGCGTATCCGGCGAACATTGTACAGAAGCTTTTAAATAAGGGCGAGATGGAGACGGGCCTGATTGTCGCGGAAGGGTATGATTATGAAATTATTGAAAAAATCAACCGTCCGCACGACGATTATACAGTTCTTGTCACGTTTCAAGCAGATGGAAGCATTGAAAAAAGCGTGATTGGAAGCATTGTGGAATCGCTGGCTTTAGACGCCGAAAATCAAAAAGATTATTGTCGCCTGAAAGAAATTTTTTGCAGAGATTCTTTGCAGATGGCTTCTTTTACGATTACGGAAAAAGGATATAGCCTGACAGACGGGGCAGGAAATACGCTGTCTGTCATCGAGGAAGATTTTAAAAACGGTCCCGGAAAACCCAAAAGCTACATTGGAAAAGTAACGTCTCTTTTGTACGCGAGGTATCGGGATAAAAAAAGGCCCATTGCCATGGTGAGCATGGATAACTGTTCCCATAACGGAGACAGGCTTTTTGCGGCAGTCGCCGCGTTTGCCGAAAAATGGGTGGAAAACCAAAAAGCAGAGGCGGGTTTTCTGGAGTATATTCAGGACAAAACGAAAGTTTCCTTTCCCTGGACGATGATTGACAAGATTACGCCGCGGCCGGACGCCTATGTGGAAGAGCTGTTAAAGAAAGACGGCCTGGAAAACGCAGAGCCTTTGATTACCGGCAAAAATACGTATGCTGCGCCTTTTGTCAATGCGGAAGAATGCGAATATCTGGTCATTGAGGACGCCTTTCCAAACAAAAGACCACCGCTGGAAAAAGAGGGCGTAATATTTACGACCCGAAATACCGTGGATAAGGTAGAAAAAATGAAAGTATGCACCTGTTTAAATCCATTGCATACCGCGCTCGCCATTTTTGGCTGTCTGCTTGGCTATCAGCTGGTTTCAAAAGAAATGAAAGATCCGGAGCTAAAGAAGCTGGCGGAAGAAATCGGGTATCGGGAGGGGCTTCCGGTAGTAATAAATCCGGGCGTTTTAGATCCGGAAGAATTTTTAGACGCCGTATTAAAGATTCGTCTTCCGAATCCTTTTATGCCGGACGCGCCCCAGAGGATTGCAACGGATACTTCGCAAAAACTGGCCGTCCGGTTTGGGGAGACGATCAAAGCATATGCGGCTTCAGATTCGCTGGATGTAAAGGATTTAAAGAAAATTCCGCTTGTATTTGCCGGATGGCTGCGATATTTGACAGGAGTAGACGATCATGGCAATTCGTTTCCGTTAAGTCCGGATCCTCTGCTCGATACGGTTCGCCCATACGTGACGGATTTGACGCCTGGCAGGGAAGCGGATGAGTTAAGGCCCGTTTTGAGCAACGAAAAGATATTCGGCTTGGATTTGTACGAAGCAGGGCTTGCGGACGCGGTATGCGGCTATTTTTCAGAAATGAGCAAGGGGCCGGGCTCTGTACGGGCGACGCTGAAAAAATACTGCAGATAGAGGGTTGTTTTGACGGCAGATTTTTGGAAAAGAATTGACAAAATGACTTTATCTGCCTATAATAATCCTAACTTCATAACAAGGCAAAGCTTTGCGCCAACGCCTGTAAATCAGGGTGGTAACACGAAATATAGATTGGCTTTCGTCCTTTTGAGGACGAAAGCTTTTTTGCTTTGAGAGAGTGATATAAAACAGATAAAGGAGAATGAAGATGAAGCTTTATGATGAACTGATTGCCAGAGGACTAATTGCTCAGGTAACGGATGAAGAAGAAATCAAGGAACTGATTAACCAGGGAAAAGCAGTATTTTATATTGGATTTGATCCGACGGCAGACAGCCTTCATGTGGGACATTTTATGGCGCTTTGCTTAATGAAGCGGCTTCAGATGGCCGGAAACAAGCCAATTGCGCTGATTGGAGGAGGCACGGGCATGATTGGCGATCCGTCCGGGCGTTCCGATATGCGGCAGATGATGACGATGGAGACAATCGAGCATAACTGTGAATGCTTTAAAAAGCAGATGAGCCGTTTTATTGATTTTGCCGACGATAAAGCGCTGATGGTCAATAATGCAGACTGGCTGCTGGACTTAAACTACATCGACGTGCTGCGCGAGGTTGGTTCCCATTTTTCCGTCAACCGCATGCTGACGGCAGAATGTTATAAGCAGCGCATGGAAAAGGGACTGAGCTTTCTGGAATTTAATTATATGATAATGCAGAGCTATGACTTTTATGTTTTATACCAGAAATATGGATGCAATATGCAGTTTGGCGGGGACGATCAGTGGAGCAATATGCTGGGCGGTACGGAGCTGATCCGCAGAAAGCTGGGAAAAGACGCCTATGCGATGACGATTAACCTGTTATTAAATTCTGAGGGAAAGAAAATGGGAAAGACGCAGTCCGGCGCCGTATGGCTGGATCCGAAAAAAACGTCTCCGTATGAATTTTACCAGTATTGGAGAAACGTATCCGATGCGGACGTGTTAAAATGCATCAAAATGCTGACATTTCTCCCACTGGAAGAAATTGAAGCAATGGAGTCCTGGGAGGGAAGCCAGTTAAATCGCGCGAAAGAAATACTCGCCTATGAGCTGACGAATCTGGTGCATGGAGAAGAGGAAGCAAAGAAAGCCGAAGAGAGCGCAAAAGCGTTGTTTTCCGGCGGCAATGCGGCGGATATGCCGACGGTTGCCGTCACAGAAGAAGATTTGCGCGACGGCGCGATAGATATTTTAGGGCTTCTGGTAAAAGCTTCTCTGGCGGCTTCCCGTGCCGAGGCGCGCCGGAATGTAGAACAGGGAGGCGTTACTGTAAACGGAGAAAAAATTGCGGATGTGAAAAAGAGTTATACGCCCGATGAAATTATGGCCGAAGATTTTGTGTTAAAACGCGGAAAAAAGAAATTTTGTAAGATAATTTTTGAAAAATAGACAAATTTAAAGTGAAATTTTAAAATGTTTGCTGATATTTATGGAAAACTCTTATGAAAAAGGAAAAAAATGCCGATATAAACGATATAATTATATTTACATGGATGTAAGGAAGTCGGGAGGGAACCGAATGAAAATCAGCAATGTCAATAGAATAAATCAAAAAGCAGAAAAAACAAATGCATTTCAGGCATCGGATTCCGAAAGCAAAGACGTTATGAACCAGATTTCAAGCGCGCAGAAAAAGCTGAAAGAATTGGCTTCGGATCATCAATTGAATGAAGAAGAAAAGGCGAAAAAGCGCAAAGAAATCCAGCAGCAGATTGCGGAGTTAAATAAACAGCTCAAGCAGCGTCAAATGGAGCTTCGCCGGCAGCAGGAAAAAGAAAAAGCAGCCAATGTGTCGGAAGAAGAGGAAGAAAAGCAAAAGCTTCAGGAAGAAACGGAAGTCAAAGCAGATCTTAGCGGTACAAAGGCAATTATTTCCGCAAACTCGGCAATCAGCCAGGCCAAGGCGCAGGGAAATTTAGCGTTATCCATGGAGGGCAGGGTACGCGTTCTTCAAAGCGAAATCAGTCAGGATGAGAGATATGGCAAAAATACGGATCAAAAGCAAAAGGAATTAAAGAAGCTGGAACAAAAGGCCATTAAGGTAAAAGGGGCTAAAATGAGCTATCTTTCCAAAGCGTCCAGAGAAATGAGGGAATCGGCGGCCAGGGATCAGAAAGCAGATATGAAATCCGGAACGAAGAAAGAGAGCGCGTTCGTCAATCCCGCTTCGCCAATGCGTTCTGCGGGAAAGAGCAGGACAGATATTTACATCAGGGGAAATATGTTTTCCCATGTGGATTTTCATTTTTAATAAAAATGTATCGAAAAAGGTAGAAAAATTATATTTTTTCTACCTTTTTTCTCAGTTCCAGCATCTGGCGGTCCATATCGCTGATAATGG
>CATOKN010000059.1 GCA_951800425.1 uncultured Lachnospiraceae bacterium | reverse complement strand
TGATTCAAAAGCTTGAAAAAGAACACACCGTTTACGCCATCGATCTGTTAGGATGCGGACGATCAGACAAACCAAACCTGACGTATACCAATTATATGTATGTTCAGTTAATTACAGATTTTATCAAAAAAATTATTGAGCAGAAAACAGATGTCATTGCCACCGGAGATTCCTGTTCCTTTACTTTAATGGCGGCAAACATGGAAGATAACATTTTTCAGAAATTATTTTTCATCAGCCCTCCCTCTCTGGAATCTATGCTGGCAAATCCAAATCAGAAAAGTAATTTATTAAAGAAAATTTTAGAGCTTCCGATTATTGGAACTTTCTTCTATAACATTCAAATGACAGAACGAAAAATATCAGATACATTTGAAAAAGAGTATTTTCAAAAAAAATCTATGATTCCTGGTAAACTGAAAAATTTTTATTATGAATCCTCTCATTCCAAATGCAGCGGCGGCAGATTTCTTTTTGGAAGCATACTGGGCAATTACACAAATATCAATATCATACCCTCTCTGAAAAAAATAGAAAATCCAATTTATCTAATCGGAAGCAGAGAAATGGAAACGGCCTTAAGAACCATCGATTCCTATGTGAAATACGATGAAAATATTGAAACCGCCTATATTTCCGGATGTAAAAAGCTTCCCCAGCTCGAACAGACGGAAAAACTAAATCAGATCCTGCATATGTTTTATGAATAATTGAGAAAAAACCGTACAAACATGCTGACAGGCATGTCTGTACGGCTCTTCTTATTTCAATGGATTTTTCGACGGAATACCGGCTTTTCTTGGAAAACGCCTCGGCGTTTCTTTTTTCTTCTCAATCACGACAAAAGAACGTCTGTTATCATGAATTTCAAACTTATAAACTTCATTCAATCTTCCTCCAAGCAAAAGGCATGCCTTTTTGGATTCTTTCACTTCATTGTCTACATCTCCTGATTTATAGGAAATAAAATTTCCCCCTACACGAACAAAAGGAATACAATATTCTTCTAAGATACATAAATTTGCCACGGCACGGGATACGCAGAGGTCAAACGATTCCCTATATCCGGATTCCCCAGCCAAATCCTCAGCCCTTGCATGTATCAGCTCAACATTTTCCAATTCTAACTCCCGAACAATGTCGCCCAAAAAATCTATTTTCTTTTTTGAAGAATCTACAAGCGTAACCTGAAGCTCAGGAAATGCTATTTTCAGAGGAATCCCGGGAAAGCCTGCCCCGGTTCCCAGATCAATGACTTTTCGATGTTTATGAAAGTCAACGACACGGTTCACATAAACAGAATCTAAAAAATGTTTATCCACGACATCTTCAAATTCCGTAATTCCTGTCAGATTCATAACTTTATTTTTTTCCACAAGCATTTCATAAAAAGAATAAAATTTCCGCTTTTGTAATTCAGAAAATGTAAATCCATAACATTCAAATTGCTCGGCCATATACCTTATTTTTTCTTCCATTTTAATTCTCATCCTTTTTATATTTTTTCTGTTCCAGATAAACCAGAATAACAGAAATATCCGCAGGAGAAACCCCGGAAATTCTGGAAGCCTGACCGATTGAAACAGGTTTTACAAGATTCAATTTCTGCACTGCTTCCGTTCTAAGACCATATACCTCATGATAATTCAAATCTTTCGGCAGCATTTTTTTCTCCAACTTCTTAAACTGCTCCACCTGCTTTAATTGCCTGTGAATATATCCCTCATATTTGATATTGATATTGACCTGTTCTCTGACTTCTTCCAAAAGCAAGGGCCTGTCCGGATCTATTGGCGCAAGCATATCATAATGCAATTCCGGTCGCCGAATCAATTCTACAAGCGACGTTCCCGTATTTAATGGAATACTGCCGCAGGATTCCAAAAATGACTGCACTTTTTTATTTGCCCCGATCATTACTTTGGAAACACGTTTCATTTCTTCTGCAATCATTGCCTCCTTTTTGACCACCCAGTCATATCTTTCCTTTGGAAGCAATCCGATTTCATATCCTTTTTTTGAGAGGCGCAAGTCTGCGTTGTCCTGTCTCAAAATGAGCCGATATTCCGCTCTTGAGGTCATCATGCGGTAAGGTTCGAAATTTTCTTTTGTTACAAGATCATCGATCAATACGCCGATATACGCTTCCGAACGATCTAAAACAAGAGGTTCTTCTCCTTTGACATGCATCGAAGCATTGATTCCTGCGATCAATCCCTGACAGGCCGCTTCCTCATAACCCGAACTACCGTTAAACTGGCCGGCGCAAAAAAGACCTCCAATCGTCTTAAATTCCAAAGTTGGATAAAGCTGGTTGGGATTGATGCAGTCATACTCAATCGCATAGGCATTTCTTACAATCTTTGCATGTTCCAGCCCGGGAACTGTCCGATACATTTCGTACTGCACATCTTCCGGAAGAGAACTTGACATTCCGCCCACATACATCTCATTTGTATGGATGCCTTCCGGTTCAATAAAAACCTGATGCTTATCCTTATCCGCAAATTTTACTACCTTATCTTCAATCGAAGGACAATACCTCGGCCCGGTTCCCTCAATAATACCTGCAAACAACGGAGAACGATTAAGGCTCTTTTTAATAATTTCGTGCGTTTTTTCATTTGTATATGTCAGCCAGCAGGAAACCTGATCGATCTGTACGTCTTCGGGATTTGTTGTAAATGAAAAAGGAACGACTCTTTCATCTCCCAACTGCTCTTTCATCTTTGAAAAATCAATCGAGTTTCCATCCATTCTTGCCGGAGTACCAGTTTTAAAGCGGTAAATTTCTACACCATGCTTTTTCAAAGAATCCGAAAGATGATTTGCGGCCTGAAGTCCGTTTGGTCCCGTATGCGCTACCATCTCGCCCGTCAGGCATCTTGCTTTTAAATAGGTTCCGGTACATAAAATAACAGATTTACAAAGATAAGTTCCACCGGAAATTGTTTTTACTCCGACAATCTTATCCTTTCCCTCTTCTTTATCCGTTAAAATCTCAGATACCTCTGCCTGTCTGATGGTAAGATGTTTTGCAGCCTGAAGCGTTTTTCTCATCTCCATACTATAGGAAGCCTTATCTGCCTGCGCCCGCAGAGAATGAACCGCCGGGCCTTTGGATTTATTGAGCATCTTTGACTGAATAAAAGTTTTATCAATATTCTTTGCCATTTCGCCGCCCAAAGCGTCAATTTCTCTGACAAGATGTCCTTTCGACGTTCCTCCGATATTTGGATTGCACGGCATCAAAGCAATGCTTTCAATACTGATGGTAAACAAAATTGTTTCCATTCCAAGTCTTGAAGCAGCCAAAGCCGCTTCACAGCCGGCATGACCGGCTCCAACAACGCAAATATCATAATTTTCCACAATACAGGGCATTTTTCATCCTTCTTTCCATAAAAATTCCGCTTTATCTACTGATTCCATGTAATTATTTACCCATACAAAACTTTCCGAATATCTCGTTTACCAAATCGTCTTCCACCGATTCTCCAATAATTTTTCCAAGCTCTTCATAGGCGTTCATCAAATCGATCGAATAAAAATCTTCCGGCATTTGATTTTCAATGCTCTTTTCTACGAGAATCAGACTTTTTCTGGCGTTTTGCAAAGACGATTCATGTCTTGCATTCGTAATATAAACTTCGTCGTTCATCCTGATTTCTCCATGGAAAAACATCTCCTCAATTGCGCGCTCCAAATCTTCCATTCCTTTTCTGTGCTTGGCGGAAACAGAAAGGATTTTTTTATTCAAACGCATTTTTATCTCTTCTTTTGTCACAACGGGAATCAAATCTGATTTATTCAAAAGAACGATTACATTTCGTTCTTTTAACATTTCAATAATCTGTTCGTCATTTTCATCCAGAGGACAGGAAGCGTCAACAACATAAATGACAAGATCCGATGCTTCCAGATATTCTTTCGCTTTATCTATGCCGATTTTTTCCACAACATTGTCCGTAGTCCGAATTCCGGCCGTATCAATTACATTCAGACTGATCCCATTTAAATTGATCTGCTCCTCAATAGCGTCCCTCGTTGTTCCGGCAATATCCGTAACAATGGCCCGCTCTCGCTTCACAAGTGAATTCAATAAAGAAGATTTTCCGGAATTTGGTTTTCCAACGATCACAGTATGAATGCCCTCTTTCAAAACAGAGCCATTTTTGGCGTTTCTTAAAAGCCGATCGATCTCTTCAATAATTTTACCGGATTTTAGAGAAAGCTCCTCTCCATATTCCGTCAATTCATAATGCTCCGGATCGTCAATGGCAGATTCAATATAAGCAATTTCATATAAAATTTTTTCCCGCAATTTTTTTATCTCTTCCGAAACATTTCCGCCCAATTGATGGATCGAAGCCTTTAATGCAAAATCATTCTTCGCATGAATCACATCGATCACAGATTCTGCCTGGGCAAGATCGATTCTTCCATTCAAAAAAGCTCTCTTTGTAAATTCTCCCGGCTCAGCCGGCCTTGCCCCATGCTTTAAAACAAGACTTAACACTTTTCTTAATACGAGGGTTCCTCCATGACAATTGATCTCAACGGTATCTTCTCTCGTATAGCTTTTTGGAGCTTTCATCAAAATAACGATAACTTCGTCTAAAATTTCATCTTCCTCCATGACAAACCCATAATGTACCGTATGAGATTCACAATCCAAAAGACGTTTCTTCTTTTCTTTTAACCTGATAATTTTATCTGCCGTTTGCAAGGCATCATCGCCGCTGATTCTGACAATTCCAATTCCGGAATCCGTCATAGCCGTTGCAATTGCCGCTATTGTATCTGTCTTCATAAAAATACCTCAAATATAAAACAGGGCTGCTGCATATATCCTTGCAGCAACCCCTAATTTTTATTGCCTTTTCAAAGAAACTACGACGTGCCGGAAAGGATCCTCTCCTTCGCTGTGCGTAATCACATATCTGTCATTTTGCAATGCAGAATGAATCACTCTTCTTTCAAAAGGATTCATCGGCTCCAAAGCAACCGGACGCTTGGTACGCTTTACTTTATATGCAATATTTTTCGCAAGGTTTTCCAGAGTTTCTTTTCTTCTGACACGGTAATTTTCCGTATCCAGCTTTACTTTATAATAAGTTTCAAAATTTTTATGAACCGCATTGTTTGCAAGAAGCTGGAGGGAATCCAGTGTCTGTCCTCTTTTTCCGATCAAAATTCCCATCTCATCGCCCTGCAAATCAACCTGAATGCTGTGATTTTCTTCATTGACCTGAATCACAATTTCCACATTCATATTCATTGCTTCAAATATATCCGTTAAAAACTTCTTCAAATATCCATCAGCCGTAATCTTCTTCTTTGCCTTAATTTTTACGGGCTTTGCACCGATTCCCAAAAAACCGGAACTTCCTTTATCTATCACTTCAATTTCTACCTGATCGCTCGTAACGCCCAACTGAATCAAGGCTTCTGTTACAGCTTCATCATATGTTTTCGCTGAAACTTCAATAAAATCCATGGTATCCGCCCCCTATTTCGTATTTTTCTCATTAAACTTCTTTACAAGGTTTGCTTTTTCCGACATGCTCCCTGCTTTCGCATGATTTCTGAAGCTTTGCGCCCGTTCCAGAATTGCTTCCCTTTCTTTTTCAGAAATCGCAGGTTTTTGTAATTTTTTTGCATTCACTCTCGCCGCACTGTTCATCTGGCTTCCGGTTACTCCAAGCTTTTCACGCTTTTTCTTGGCTTTTTCCTGATTTGCCTTTATCATATCATCTAAATTAATTTTTTCAAAGTGTTTATTTAAACCGATTTGCTGAACAATACGTACAACTGCGCTGATAATCCAGTAAACGCCAAGTCCAACCGGAATCGAAAAGCAGAAAAACAGGGAAAACAGAGGCAATATCCGATTCATCATCTTCATCTGACTTGCCATGGAATCGTCTCCGCCCGCTGCCTGAGGCATCAGCTTCATATTTAATATCTGCGTCAGATAAGAAGTAAGCGGTACCAAAAGAGCAAGAATAACCAGCAAATAGGTCCCATTTGAAAGCCCGCTTCTGACAATTGACAAAGGACTGTCAGAAATATTCATTCCAAGAAACTGATTAATGTCGTTTAAATTACTCTGCGTCGACGTAATCAGATCCGTTAAGCCGGAAAACTTTTCTTTTAACATATCCCATCCCGACGAATTCATGGCATACAAAGCGTCTGTAACATAATTGGCAAGCGCCGACTTGTCCGTCACTGAAAAATCAACGCGAACCGTATTGATTTTCAATTCCTGCACAAGATTCGTCATAATATCCTGGTATCCGGACGTCGACATAATTCCATTTACCAAATCTGTAAACTGTGCCTTTACGCCGCCAAGATATGCGGGGACATTATAAAACACGCGATAAAGTGCAAATAAAATTGGCATATTGATCAGCATAAAACCACAGCTTCCGGCAGCCGATACTCCGTATTTCTGATAAATAGCAGAAGTTTCATCCTGCAAAGCCTGTACGGAAACAGCATCCCTCTTCCCCTGGTACTTCTTTTGAACTTTCTGCAGTTCCGGCTGCATCTTCTGCGTCAGCTTTGAAAATTTCTGCTGTTTATAAGTAATTGGAAACATAAGCGTATAAATGATAATTGTAAAAACAATAATCGTAATGCTGATATTTCCAACTCCGATCACATCTACCATGAACGTATAGATAATGTTCATAATAAATCCAAGCAATTTAGCAATAGGCCCCAGAATAGCGCCGTCATATGCCGTTAAAATAATATCTGACAACGTAATATACCTCCTATATGGAATCATGGAACAGGATCATAACCGCCTTTTGAAAAAGGATTGCATCTTAAAATTCGCCAAAGCGCAAGCGCGCCTCCTTTAAAGGCGCCGTATTTTTCCACAGCCATAAGTCCATACTCAGAACAGGTCGGATAATACGGACACTTTGTCGTTTTCAAAGGCGATAAATATTTTCTATAAAATTGAATCATTGCAATCAATATTTTTTTCAAAACAATTCCATCTTCTCTTTACTTATTATAATATGAAGAGACGCAAGGTGCAGCAAAGATTTTTCAATTTCCCAATACGAAGCATTTTTTGCATTCGCCCTTGCAATGACTACAATATCTAACCCACGGTTAAACATCTCTTCATGCAGTCTGTAGCTTTCCCGTATCAAACGGGTAATCCGATGTCTTACAACACTGTTTCCAACCTTTTTACTGACTGATATTCCCAACCTGTTTTCTTCTAAACCATTCTTCAACACATATAAAACCAGAAGCCTGTTTGCACGGGAATCTCCCTTATTATATACGACTCGAAAATCCGCATTCTTTTTCAGCGATTCTGAAAACTTCATAAATCCATTCAGACTCCTTAAAATTAAGAATTTCTCTATATATAGAAGAAAAGACCACAATCCTGTGGCCTAAGCTGTCAATTTTTTTCTTCCTTTTAATCTTCTTGCAGCTAATACTTTTCTTCCGCCTGCTGTCTTCATTCTTTTTCTGAAACCATGCACTTTTGCTCTGTGTCTTTTTTTTGGCTGGTATGTCATTTTCATATCTATCCACCTCCTCTGCTTTAGAAAAGACCATTTCAATTATATCAAAAAAACCTATCAAGTCAAGCAGAATCGCTGATTTTATCTATATTTTATATATTCCGAAGATATTTATCCACTTTTTTATTCCAGACATTTCCAATTCCCGTGGAATTCCAAAAGTTATCAACAATCTGTGGATAACTCGTGGATAACTATGTTTATATAATTTTTTGATTGATAAAAGATCTAACTTTTGATATGATTAAAAATATAGATTTTTTCTGTACAAACCTATGAAAGAAGCACGGAGAGTTCAAATGGAAGCAATTTATGACAAATGGGAAGAGATACTGCAGTCAGTAAAAGAAGAACATGAAATCACCCAGGTTTCTTTTGATACCTGGCTAAAACCGCTGGAAATATGCGCGATCAAAGAAAACAAACTTTATATTCTGGTTCCATCTGCGCAAATGGGCGTAAATTATATTACGAAAAGATACCAGCTTCCGCTCAAAGTGGCAATTACTGAAATGACAGGAATTGAATATGAATTAGTTTTTTTACTTCCGGAACAGGCAAAGCAAATTCGCAGCGAATTTTCCAAAAAGCATCCATCCACATCAGAGATTGCCGAACATGCGAATTTAAACCCAAACTACAAATTTGAAACATTTGTCGTAGGAAACAACAACCGTTTTGCTCAATCTGCTTCTCTCGCAGTCGCGGAATCTCCGGGAGAATCCTACAATCCTCTCTATATTTACGGAGGACCAGGACTCGGCAAAACTCATTTAATGCATTCCATAGGCAATTTTATCTTAGAACAAAATCCACAGGCGCGCGTTTTATACGTAACCTCGGAAGAATTTACCAACGAAGTGATTGAATCCATCAGAAATGGAAATTCTACCGCTATGACGAAGCTTCGGGAAAAATACCGTACGGTAGACGTTCTGATGATCGACGATATACAGTTTATAATAGGAAAGGAAAGCACGCAGGAAGAATTTTTTC
>CATOKN010000058.1 GCA_951800425.1 uncultured Lachnospiraceae bacterium | reverse complement strand
GCGAAAGCCCCACAAAACGCTGATGCAGGGCAGTTTTGCATTGGCTGCCGTTTCTACGTCCACTTCGGAATCTCCAATATAAACCGCTTTCTTTGGCACGGCTTTCAGCAGACGAAGCGCTTCTAACACGGTGTCCGGCGCGGGTTTTCTGGCAACGCCTTCCCGCTCGCCAATGGCCGTAAGGCCAAGCCCTTTAAAATAATAGTCATTCAGCTCTTTTACGGCAAAATCAGCCTTGTTGGAAACAATGGCGATTTTTACTCCGTCCGCCCGTAAGGCGCCAAGCATCTCCATAACTCCGTCGTACGGCTTCGTTTTATTCTTACAGTTTTCCCGATAATACTTCCGAAAAGCCGAAAAAACCGCTTCAAATTCCGGGTGGCTTTCCCCTCCCTCCACGCATCGCTGCATTAAATTTCGTATACCGCATCCCACATATTCCCGAATCTGCTCTATGCTTTTTTCAGGACAGCCGTAATCTTTCAGGGCCAGATTGACGCTGTCAGTCAAATCTTCTAACGTATCAAGTAAAGTGCCGTCCAAATCAAATACTGCCGCTTCGTATTTTTTCATTCGCATTTCTCCCTCTCTTTCCACTGCAAAAATAAAACACCGACCCCACGGCTCTTACGTCCGCAAAATCAGTGCTTATCAGTACGCCATCAGGGGCTCGAACCCTGGACACCCTGATTAAGAGTCAGGTGCTCTTCCAGCTGAGCTAATGGCGCATACATTTCTTACAACGGAGTAAATTATAAACCATAATTTCACAAAATGCAAGCAATTTTTTAAAATTTTTTTAACAAATTGTTTTGAAATATCTTATATTCCATTTTACGCCATAAAAAAGCCGTTTTTCGACAAAAATATGCGTCCCGGAGACGTTTGCTCCGGGACGCGGCTGCTTGAAAAACCGTGCTGCTGCAAAATTACTTGATTTTTACTTTTTTTGCCGCTGTCATCGCCGTATAACCGGTTTTGTCTTTTGCGGCTACCTTGTAATAGTAGGTTTTCTTTTTCTTTACTTTTTTATCCAAATAAGACGTTTTGTTTTTCTTTGCCGTTCCGATTTTTTTATAAACGCCGTTTTTCTTCTCCGAACGGAAAATCACATAGCTCTTTGCTTTTTTCACTTTGCCCCAGCTAACGGACGCTTTTTTCGATTTCAGCTTTACTTTAAATTTGCCGGGCGCTTTTGCGATTTTAATGGATTTCGACGTTCCCGCCTGACTGTCCGTAAATTTCGTCTTATCCGCCGAAACTGCCGCTGCCGAATATACGGCTTCTTTTCCTCCGAAAAGCTTGCTGTCAACATATACCGTACTGCCGGTTGTTCCGACTGTCTCCGTCTTTCCTCCTACTGTGCGGTATACCGTGTAAGACGATGCGTTTGGAACTGCATTCCAGGAAACCTGAATCTTGATTCCGTCATTCTTCAGCACGGATTTTACCTGGGTTATGGCCGGAGCCGCAAGCTGCTCCGGTTTTTTCTGAGCCTGCGTTTTGTTTTCCGTCAGAGAGCGAATCGCTGTATTCACCTGTTCAACCAAAGCTTTCATTTCCTCTTTGGAGGCGTTTTCATCTAATTTTGAAAGCTTGTCATAAGCTGCAAGCAATGCGTCCCAGGATTCTTTCGTATAGTTCTTCTGTCCTTCTTTTATCTTGCTTTCAGCAGCGGAAGCCGCTTTTTTCAGCTCTGCTTCCACAACTCCATATTCCGGATCTTTTGCTGTCGTAAAAGTAATTTCCGTCGGCGATGAAGCCGTTCCCGCTTCATCGTATGCCACGATGGATAACGAATACTCCGTTTCCATTTTTAGGCCCGTTAAAGTTACGGTAACTTTCTTTGTTTCCGGATGGATGGCTGCGTCTATATCCGTCACTTCTTTCACAATCTGATCGCCATGGAAAATCTTATAGCCTTTGATTCCAACGGAAGCTTCCGGCGCAGGCCAGGCAATCGTTGCGGAGGTAGCCTCTGCGCCGACAAGTTCTGCTTTCTGCGGCGCCGGCGGTATTAGCGTCTCTTCCTGCTCCTGATATTTATGGGCGCCAATGTCAGGCGTCTCTGTCGGAGAAATCTCATTTCCGAAAAAGTCCAGCTCGCACATATCTTTTCCATTCGCATCGGTAATGACCTTACCTCTTCCAATGGCCGGAGAATTTTCCGCCAGCTTATAACCGTCAAACACGCTTCGTACGTTCGGGTCATTGTGCCGGTGCGCAAATCCCGTCGTCTCGGCCGGTGCGCTTCCCGGATTTACAAATACGGTTTCGCCTTTTGCCACAACGACTCCCGCGGCGTCCTCCGGCGTATTTTTGTAATTGTAATACAGGTTGTTGCTATACGTCTTCGTGTTTCCTCCTACCGTCCAGTTCTCTTCTTTCGGCTCGCTTCCTGAATAATAAAAGATATTGTTTTCGGCTTTCAAATAGCCTCCGCTGCGGTCGCGGAAAATCGGAACGCCCTCTTTTACATAAAATACGTTGTTGTACGCATGCAGATCCGGATTACTAAATGTATCCAGCACAGAACGCAAGTCATTCTGGCTGATGTTGTAACGGAACGTCGTCCGATATGCTTCTCCCAGACAAACCATCAGACAGCCTCCCTCGTTGTTATGGCTGTAGTTATACTGATACACCGTTCCGTCGGCCCAGTCCGCATCCCATCCCTGGCCGTCTCCATTTTCGTTGTTTACATTTTTGGTGTCAAACGCTTCGTTATACTGGAATATGGCGTCCTTGCATTTCCATGGCCAGATTCCCGCCGCGAATCTCTGCGTTTCTCCACAGGGGCCGTAATCGCCGCTGTGCATCTGCCTTGCCGCGCCGTCCGATACATTGTATTCTACCAACGGCCTGTCGCAATACATCAGCGTAATGGAATCGCCGCCGGGATCTTTTACATAATTGTTCCGGATGACGACGTTTGTGGATCCATATTCCGCCGCTGTTTCGTCCGAAATGGCGCTTCCCTGAAACTGATCCCACTTCGTCGTATAGCCTACCGCAATTCCCCAGCGGTTGGTATTGATTACGCTGCAGTCTTCAATCAGCACGTCGTCATAGCGGGATATGCCTGTTTTCTCTTCGTCGTGCGGCTCATATACGGTAAAATAAATGCCGCCGTTGTTCATATGCTTGTTATATACGTTTCCAATCACATCATGAATATTTAGCCCTTTCAGGTAAATATGATCGATTGTTCCCTTATCCTGAGCCACCGCCGCTACGCCGGTACGATCCATCGCGTCTGTGGCATTGTAAACCGTTTCAATTTCCGGAGGCCGGTTTACAATTTCAAGGTTATTGATTTCGATATATTCCGAATCATACAGTAAAATAGAGGAAGAAACATAGCCCTGATATTTATGCCATGCATTATCCAGCGCTTTCCCATAATTCTGAAACCATACGCCCTGACCGTTCGTATCGATTACCGGATCCGCTCCCGTTCCATACTGATCGATGATAATCGGCGCTTCCTTACTTCCGCTTTGCCCAAACAGATGCAGATAACCGTTTTTAAATACAGATCCGCATTCCAGCAAAATTTTATCGCCCGGCTGAAGCGTCAGCTGATTGATTTTACGCAGACTGTAAAAAGGATTCCTTTTGCTTTTTCCGTCGTTGCTGTCTTTTCCATGTAAAGTACTGACATAGTAAGTCGTTCCCTCGCCGTCTTTCGCTGCTTCTGCGGCCTTTGCGTTCCACCCTGGCGCCGCCGCGGAGAAGAAAACTGCTGCCGCAGTGATAATTGTTAAAAGTCTTTTTTTCATCATATCGTTCTCCTCCTTATTCTGCTTCATATCCGATGCGGATTTCTGCCGCGGCTCCGAAAATCTTGCCTTCGCTGCCGACAGCTACGCGGTTCTTTAAGCATACCAGCCTCACGTAACGCGCGTTTACCGTATCAAACTTTGCATATTCCACGGTTCCCACAGCCGAATTGCTCCATGTGCCGCTCGCTGCCGTTTTCCATTCTTCTGTCGGACTGTTTCTCACCCATACTTCATAATCTTCAAATACGCCGTTTAAACCGCCGGATGTTCTCGACGTATATTCCACCATGGCTACCGGTTTGGATTCTTTTAAGTCCAGCTCAATCCAGTTGTCTGCTTTTGCGCATCCACTATAAGCGGAATGCCACATGGTTCCTTTATCCCCGTCTAATACCTTAGCCGCGCTTTCCGCGTCGCTGTTTACGCTTCCTGCCGAAGCCGTCATTCCTGCCGGATCGTATTTCAGATAATTCTTTTCAATTTCCAGCGTATATGTTTTTGACGCCGCGCCGCTTCTGGAAATCTCAATCGTCATATCGGCCGTCACAACATCTTTCGGCTGCGCCTCCTGGCCGCCTTTTAAGATTTTTAAAGTAACATCCTGCGCATAAATAAACTGTTCTTTCAGTTCTTCCACCGTAATGCCTTTCGCTACATCGGAAATAACGCCGTCTCCTACAATGTGAGACGCGCCGTATGCCGCCTTAAGCTCCAAAACGGATTCCGGCGTCGCAGATTCGTAAACTCCAATGTCCGGCTGCACGCCAATTCTGTTTCCGTAAAAATCATATTTCGGACTTCCCTCAATAAATGTTCCGGCATTGATGGCCGGCGAATTTGCTTTCAGCTTATAGCCGTTATATACCATTGTTCTGTCATGCAGCGCGCCGCCCTCCAGAACGTCTACCGGAGCTGAATTCGCGTTTTCAAATAACGGGTCCGCAGAAAGATTTCCTTCCGGTATTGTCATACGATCGTCATATCCGTAGAAAATATTATTTTCATAAGTATGTCTTTCAAACGGAATATTCTTTTCTCTTTTGTCGTCTGTGCTGACGTTATAGAAAATATTGTTCCGGATTACGCCTGTTCCGTTAAAAAATGACCCGTTATGTATCTGCGCGCTGTTATCTCCGCTGATATAAAAGACGTTGTTGTAAATTTCGCCTTTCGGATTTCCGGACAATACCAGAAGCCCTTTCAAATCATTCTGGCTGATATTGTAGCGGAACGTCCCATTGTACGCTTCGCCGCCGCAGAACATAATGCAGCCGCCGCCGTTGTTGTGGCTGTAATTGTACTGATATACCGTTCCGTCAGAATAATCTATATCCCAGGGCATTCCGTCCTGATTATCCACCATGTCAAACGCTTCATTATACTGGAAAATGCCGTCTTTGCATTTCCATGGCCAGATTCCGGCACAGACATAGCCGTAATAACCCGGATAGCCGCCGTTGGCCACATCCATATCGGCGCCCGCCCGATCCAGTACGTTGTTCTGCACCAGGGGACGGTAGGCGTACATCGCTACAATTCCGTCGTTTCCAATATCTTTTACGTAATTGTTTTCAAACAGCAGATTGGTATGACCATACGTCTGCGCCGTTTCATCTGAAATCGCAGAGCCGGTGAATTTCTGCCACTGATACGTATATCCAACGCAGATTCCGGCCCGGGAAACATCCCTGACATAACAATTCGTAATTCGGATGTCGTCATATCTGGCAATTCCCGTCTCCGCTTCATTTGCCGGCTGTGAAACATTCATCTGAATGCCGCCGTTGTCCATATGCTTATCTCCAATGTTGCCGTCTACGTCATGAATGTAGAGATTATCCAGATATACATGCTCCATCGTCCCGCAGTCTTTTGCAATTCCGGCTACGCCGGTGCGATCCATCCGCTTATTATCTGCGCCCGCCGACTGACTGCTGGCTTCCGGCACGCTGCTGAAAGCTCCCTTAAAATAATCAAAATCATCCGATATGTTTGTAATCTCCAAATCGCTGACTTCCACAAAATCTACGTCGTAGAGCAAAATTGCAGAAGATACGTAGCCCATGCGCCTGTGTTGGTTATTGTCCAGGTTTCTGTCATAATTTTGATACCATACGCCCTGTCCGTTCGCATTAATCACCGGCTTTTTCGTCCCGGATCCATAGCTGCTGATTCGGATCGGCGCATCCTTGGCGCCATGCACGTCTTTCAAATGAATATACCCGTCGTCAAATACCGACCCCTTTTCCAAAAGTACGGAATCTCCTGGAAAAAGCTCCAAATCAAGCAGCATATCCAGCGTTTCCCACGCCTCTCTTTCCGATGTTCCGGAATTAGCATTGTCTCCATTGATACTGCTTACATAATACGTCGTTCCCGACGCTTTCCCCTCCGCCGCCTGTGTCTGGACAGCAGGCAGAAAATTCGGGTTCGTTCCGATGACAGCCAGCATGCATAAAACTGCTAACACTCTTTTCTTCATCATTTCTCCTTTCTGGCAGAATTGCGCACAGGCGTAAATACAGCTCCTGTACGCAGTTTCTTATTCGCCCCGTCTGCCGGTTACTTTACTTTTACTGTTACATTTTTCTTTACTCCGTTACACTTAACGACGATTTTGCACCTTCCTTTCTTTAAGCCTTTGATTACGCCTTTTTTGCTTATTTTAATAATTTTTTTACCCTTAATGCCGTACGTTATTTTGCCCTTTGGAACGGCCGTTACTTTCAGCTTTGCTTTTTTGCCTTTCTTTACCGTAATGGATTTTTTTACCTGCAAAGACGGCTTTTTCACTGTTATCACACAAGACGCCTGATAACCGCCCGCCTTGGCGGTAATCGTTGCCGTTCCGGCCTTTTTCGCCGTTACTTTTCCATTTGAAACGGTCGCGACGTTCTGGTCGGAGGAACTCCAGCTCACCGCTCCTGTAATATTGGACAGCTCCGCTTTCAGCACAACGGATGTGACTCCTTTTGTATAAATCGTTGCGCTGGTCTGGTTCAGTTTGATGGAACCTTTTCTTACGTCTTTATCCGGCCCGCCTGAATTTCCGGGAGGATTCTTATCCCCCGGCTTCCCGTCTTCCTTGGGATTTCCCGCCGTTTGAAATACAAAGTTCTGAGGCTTTGACTCTATGCCGTCGGCATCGTATGCGACAATGGAAAGCGTATATGTTTTACCCGGCTCTAAATTTTCAAGCAAAACAGTAATCATACCCGTCGCGCTGTCCGTAACTTCTTTTGGATTTTCAATATCCATCAAAACGACGTCGCCCGATTTGATTTTATATCCTGTAACTCCGGAAAAATCTTCCACAGCCGGCCAGCGGATGGTAACGGAATGTTCCCCCGGATCTGCTGCCGTCGGCTTTTGCACAGACGGTGGAAGCGGCTCTTTCTGGTCTGCCCGATATTTATGGACGCCAATGTCGGGCGTTTCTGTCGGAGAAATCTCATTTCCAAAGAAATCTGTTTTACATAATTCCTTACCATTTTGATCTTCAATAACCTTACCCTTGCCAATCGCGGGAGAATTCTCTGTCAGACGGTACCCGTCAAACGCGCTTCTGACAGTCGGATCCTCGTGCCGCCTTACGGTTTGTTCTGCGGACGCAGGCGCGCTGCCCGCGTCTTTTAAAACCTGGGTCCCTTTGCTTACCTCTACCGCGTAAGCGTCGTCTGCAGGCGCTTCCTCATAATTATAGTAGAGATTATTGCTGTAAGACAGGTCGATCGTGCCCTTTTTCATCCACGTATCCTGCATCGGCTGATCTCCGGAATAATAAATGATATTATTCTCCGCAACCATGTTCCCGCCGTTGGTGCGCTGCCGGATAAACGGCGTATTTTCTTTCATATAGAAAACATTGTTGTAAATATGCGCGTCAGGATTTCCCGCAATGTCTACCGCGCCCTTTAAATCATTCTGGCTGATGTTATAGCGAAACGTATTCCGATATGCTTCGCCCAGACAAAACATGACGCAGCCGCCGCTGTTGTTATGGCTGTAGTTGTACTGGTAAAGCGTGCCGTCGCCCGAATCCGCGTCCCACGCCTGTGCGTCGTCATTGCCCGCGTCGCCGTTTCTGGTATCGAACGCCTCATTGTACTGGAACACGGCGTCTTTACATTTCCAGGGCCAGATGGCGGCGGCTACGTTTCCGACAATTCTCGTTCCTGCCGCATTATTGTTGTTGCAGTAATCCGTCGTATTGATCTGCCTTGCCACGCCGTCCGACACATTATATTCTACCAGAGGACGATCGCAATACATCATGGTAATGGCGTCTCCTCCCGCGTCTTTTACATAATTATTGCGGACAACGACATTTGTCGAACCGTACGTCTGAATGTCTTCGTCTGAAATTGCCTGGCCAGAGAATTTCTCCCAGTACGCGGTATATCCTACGGCGATTCCCCAGCGATTGACGTTATTTACAATACAGTTTTCAATTTTTACGTCGTGATAACGGGAAATTCCCGTTTTCGACACAAATTCGCCGTTTTCTTCTTTTGCGTCGTGCGGCAGCGCCACGGTAAAATAAATGCCGCCATTATTCATATGCTTGTCGTAAACATTGCCAATCACATCATGCACGTTCAGTCCGTCCAGATAAATATGCTCCAGCGTTCCTTTATCCTGTGCAACGGCCGCTACTCCGGTCCGGTTCATCACGTCAATCTCATTATAGACGTTTTCTATATCCGGAGCGCGGTTAACAATTTCCAGATTTTTAATTTCTATGTATTCCGTATCAAACAACAGAACAGAAGACGATACATAACCGCGGTATTTATGATCCGTATTATCCAGCCGGTACCCATAATT
>CATOKN010000057.1 GCA_951800425.1 uncultured Lachnospiraceae bacterium | reverse complement strand
GTGATAATCCGTATAAGCCTGGTAAAGCTCCATTAAGGTAAACTCCGGATTATGCCTTGTATCAAGGCCTTCGTTCCGAAATACCCTTCCAATCTCATATACGCGCTCCATGCCGCCCACAATCAGCCGTTTCAAATAAAGCTCCAGGGAAATTCTCAGCTTAAACTCTTCATTTAACGCGTTAAAGTGCGTCTCAAACGGCCTTGCCGCGGCGCCTCCGGCGTTTGAAACAAGCATGGGCGTTTCCACTTCCATAAATCCCTGGCCGTCTAAGTATCTGCGAATGCAGCTGATTACTTTGGAACGCTTGATAAACGTATCCCGGACGTCCTGGTTCATAATCAAATCCACATACCGCTGACGATAGCGGGTATCCGTATCCGTCAGGCCATGAAATTTCTCCGGCAAAATCTGCAGACTCTTGGACAAAAGCGTGACGGATGACGCATGGATGGAAATTTCTCCCGTCTTCGTCTTAAATACTTCGCCCACAATTCCAAGTATATCTCCGACGTCATATTTTTTGAAGTCTTTATAGGAATCCTCGCCGATGCCGTCCCTTGCCACATAAATCTGGATATTTCCCTTTAAATCCAAAATATTGCAGAACGATGCTTTTCCCATTACGCGCTTAAACATCATGCGTCCTGCCACGGAAACGGTTTTTCCCTCCAGTTCATCGTAACCGGCTTTGATTTCTTCGCTGTGATGCGTCATGTCAAATTTTGTAATCTGAAACGGATCTTTTCCGTTTTCCTGCAGTTCCGCCAGTTTTTCACGGCGCACCTTTAAAAGCTGGTTAATATCCTGTTCCTGTACTTTCTTTTGCTCTGCCATTTTTTCCTCCCGTGCTGTGCCAATGCGTTTTGTGTCAGAAAACGGGCCGCTTCCCCGCTTCTTACATGGAACGCTGAATTTCTAATACTTTGTATTCCAGATCTCCGACCTGCGTCTCCACTTTTACGGTATCCCCGACTTTTGCGCCAAGCAGCGCGCGTCCTACCGGAGATTCGTTGGAAATCTTGCCTTTTAAACTGTTTGCCTCTGTGGAGCCTACGATTTTATATTCACATTCTTCGTCATATTCACAATCCAAAATACGAACGGTACAGCCAATGCTGATTTTGTCCAGTTCTACTTCTTCTTCTACGACAACTTCCGCGTTTTTCAAAATTTTCTCAATTTCATCAATCCGGGCTTCAATGTCGCGCTGTTCGTCTTTCGCCGCGTCATATTCTGCATTTTCAGACAAGTCGCCCTGTTCCCTTGCCTCTTTGATTTTCTGAGCCACTTCTTTTCGCTTTACTAATTTTAAATCCTGCAATTCATCTTCCAGTTTCTTAAGTCCCTGATACGTTAAGATATTTTTCTTATCCATCATTCTACCTTTCTTTTCTTATTCATTTTCGTAAAAAGCCCGCTCAAACTTGTCAGGGTAATACTGTTCTTCTACCATTTTACTTTCTCTGACAGTCATAGTATTATACCCGATAGGTACTGCAATGTCAAGATTTCCGGCGCGTTCCCACTTCCTTTTGAAAACCGGAATATATATTTTTTTTCCGAATTTTATGTCTGACGCGCGTTCCCCTTTTTCTTCAAAATCCAGAATCACATTTCCAAAAACCTCTTCCGAAGAAAGCGCCGCAATTTTCTGCGGTTCTTTTCGAAGAATCTCCGCAATCAAACCCTGCTCCTCATACATATTGTCCGCATAATCTTCAAAATATGCAGGGTTGTCTGTCAGAATGACAATGCGGTTTAAGTCTCTGCCCAACAGCTCGGCCGTCATCAGAGCGTGTTTGGAATCCTTTCCGTCAATCAGCACGGGGACAAACCTGTTATAAGGAATTCTTCTTTTGTCCAGAATCTGTTCCAGAATTTCTCTGATTTGAAAAAGATACGGATTTTTGTCCTCTTCTTTTTCCTGCGGCAGTTCTTCCTCCTGCTGTCTGGTTCGATAAAAAATCATTTCTAAAAACTTTTCCGCTAAATCCTGCAGCCTGTTTCCCGGCAAATTTTTTCCTGGCATCTTCGCACTTCCTGCACGGTCTTTTTTATTCAGTATATGAAAGCGCCGCTTCAAATAATGCCGAAAATTCCTCATAATTTTCTACTTCATTTACTTTTGCCCGAAGCTTTGCCGCATTCCGGTATCCGCTTACATACCAGGCGGCATGTTTTCTCATTTCCCGGATTCCGGTATATTCCCCCTTATATGCAATCAGCATTTTCGCGTGGCGCAGTATCATTTGCACCAGTTCTTCCGGCGAGGGGCGGCTTTTCTTTTCCCCAGTTTCTAAAAATGTCAGTATTTCACTGAAAATCCAGGGATTTCCCTGCGCTCCTCTGGCAATCATAAAACCGTCGCAGCCTGTCTGCCGTTCCATGTCTTTTACGTTTTCTCCGGAACATAAATCTCCGTTTCCAATGACCGGAATCGTTACGCGTTCCTTAACCTGCCGGATGATATTCCAGTCCGCCGTTCCGGAATAATACTGTTCTCTCGTCCTGCCATGGACGGCAATTGCCGCGGCTCCCGATTCTTCTGCTATATGCGCCATTTCCACGGCGTTTACATGGGCGTCGTCAAATCCCTTTCGAATTTTTACGGTGACGGGCTTATGGATTGCCTTTGCCGTTTTTTCGATAATTTTGCCTGCCAGAAGCGGCTGCTTCATCAATGCGGAACCGTCGCCGTTGTTTACGACTTTTGGAACCGGGCATCCCATATTAATATCCAGAATATCAAACGGCAGTTCTTCTATCTGTTTTGCCATTTCGCTGATAATATCGGGATCGGAACCAAAAAGCTGCAGGGAAACGGGATGCTCCCGCGGATCCATCGTAAGCAGCTCCTTTGTATTTTTATTTTTGTAGAGAATGGCCTTTGCGCTTACCATTTCCATACAAATCAGCCCCGCTCCCTGCTCCTTGCAGAGAACGCGAAATGGCAGGTCCGTTACGCCTGCCATTGGAGCCAAAATCAGATTGTTTTCTAAAGTTATGTTTCCTATTTGTAATGTTTTCATGTTTTTGCCTTTGCTATTTTTGCTTTTCGAAAATCAGACGCAGTCCGGAAAGGGTTAAATTTGGATCATAAATATCGATGCAGTCTGTTTCATTTGCAATAATTCTTCCAAGCCCTCCGGTTGCGACTACTTTTAGATTCTGATAGCCGGATTCTTTCGCCATATTGCGCACAATATATTCTGTCTGGCCGATTTGTCCGTATACCAGTCCTGCCTGCATACTGCTGATCGTCTCCTGGGCAAGAATGCTTGCCGGCTTTTGAATCTCGATTTTGGGCAGCTTTGCGGCGTCTTCCCACAATGCTTTCGCACTAATGCGAATGCCCGGGGCCGTCACTCCCGCGACAAAGGAACCGGTTGCGTCTACCAGATCATACGTCGTTGCCGTTCCGAAATCAAGTACAAGAACGGGGCCTCCGTATAAATCATAGGCTCCTGCGGCGTCCACAATCCGGTCCGCTCCAATCTGCTTTGGATTTTCCGTCACGACTCTTATTCCCGTTTTGATACCGGGGCCTACGATGATTGGCGTAATGCCAAAATATTTCACGATTGCATTGTTCAGCGAATGCATTACGTCCGGCACAACGGAAGCAATGATGACGTTATTTATTTGCTTTCCGGATATTTGATTCCGCTCCGCCATTTCAAGAATACCCACGCCGTACTCGTCTGAAGTCCGAAGCTGTTTTGTCGTCATGCGAAACGTCGTAATCAGCGTTTTTTTCTCAAAAATTCCATACGTAATGTTTGTGTTTCCCACATCAATTGTCAGCAGCATGTTGCGCCCTCCTACTCAAATTCACCCAAAATGAAAACCCTGTAATACATTTGCAAAGATTCCAGCAATTCCGTCTTTTCGCGCTGCAGCTCTTTTACTTTCAGCACGCTCCCGATTTCGTCATACAGATAATCTCCCTCGTCGCATGACGTCCGAAATGACAGCTCTCCCTCTTCGCCATATACCATTTCTAAAATTCCGCCCACGTCTTCCGTAAAAAGCACGCACATAATTTTCAGCTCGTCCTTTACATCCTGTGGAAGTCCAAAAAATTCCTGATTGAGATAAAATTTCTTCTCATATGCGCTGGCGGCGCATAACACAAGTTCCTGCTGCTCCATACTGCCTCCTTTAAACATATCCGTAAATCCCCCGCACGGATACTTCTCCGGAGGAAACCAGTTTTATGCCGTCTTCTGTTTCTACCATAAGCTCGCCTGTATCGGTAATTCCCTTTGCCACTCCCGTAAAAGGCTCTTTCGGATCGATAATTCGCACCTGCCGGTTTCTGTTCACCAGATACCCGTTATATTCTTCTTTGATTTCGGATAAATCCTTGGCTGCGCAGAATTTATCGTAATAAATTTCAAATTGCTCCCATACGGCATGAATTAATTTTGTCCGCTGAATCCGCTTCCCGCTTTCCATTACAATAGAAGTTGCGACGGCTGCCGCGTCTTCTCCAAATTTCTGATTGGAAACATTGATTCCGATACCGATTACAACATAGTTAATCGAATCAATTTCCGTATCCATTTCTGTTAAAATGCCGCAGATTTTTTTGCCGTTTAACACAATGTCGTTGGGCCATTTAATTTCTGCGGAAACATCGGAGTATGTCCTTAAGGCCTTAGCGACTGCCATTGCGGCGACAATCGTCAGCATAGACGCTTTCCCGGGGCTAAAATCAGGCCGTAACAAAACCGTCATGAAAATGCCTTCTTTTTCCGGGGACTCCCAGTAACGGCCGCGCCGTCCCCGTCCTGCCTCCTGGCGTCCCGCCACGATAAGCGTCCCGTGCGGCGCGCCCTCTTCGGCCAGGCGTTTCGCCTGTATATTGGTTGAATCCGTTACCGGATAATAAACAATCGTTTCTCCTACCCATGCCGTTTTCCTAAAGCATGCCAGCTCCCGTTCATTTAAAACGTCTGAATCATCTGCCAGACGGTAGCCTTTATTCGGAATCGCCTCAATCCGATACCCCTCTTCTTTTAATTTCTGGATTGTTTTCCAGACAGCCGTTCTGGAAACGCCCAGATGCCGGCACAGTTCCTGACCGGAAACATATTCCTTTGCTTCCCGCAATGCGGCTAATATTTCTGATTTCACTTCTTTCTGACACCTCTAACTTAACGTAGCCAGCATAACCGCCTTAATCGTATGCATGCGATTTTCTGCCTCGTCAAATACGACGGATTGGCTGCTTTCAAATACTTCATCTGTTACTTCAATTTCTTTTAATCCGAATTTCTCATGCACGTCTCTTCCAATCGACGTGTTCAAATCATGAAATGCCGGAAGACAATGCATAAAAACAGCGTCCCCTCCGGCCGTTTCCATGACCTTGCCGTTAACCTGATAGGGCAGGAGCTTCTGAATCCGCTCTTCCCATACTTCAGGCGCTTCGCCCATAGATACCCAGACGTCCGTATAAATTACGTTCGCCCCGCCGGCAGCGGCAGCGACGTCTTCGCTTAATGTAACAGAGCCGCCGGTTTCTTTTGCAATCTTTTGGCAGATCTCTGTCAATCCGGCCTCCGGAAAATATTCTTTTGCCGTACAGGCCGTAAAATGCATGCCGAGCTTTGCACAGGCAACCATCAGGGAATTTCCCATATTATACCGGGCGTCTCCCATATAAGTCAGCTTTATGCCCTCCAGCTTTCCAAAATGTTCCCGGATTGTGAGCATGTCCGCGAGCATCTGCGTCGGGTGGAATTCGTTGGTCAGTCCGTTCCATACGGGAACGCCCGCGTATTCTGCAAGTTCTTCCACAATGTCTTGTCCAAAGCCCCTGTATTCAATTCCGTCAAACATTCTGCCAAGCACTCTTGCCGTATCTTTTATGCTCTCCTTTTTTCCAATCTGGGAACCGGATGGATCCAGATACGTAACGTGCATGCCAAGGTCGCTGGCCGCCACTTCAAACGCGCATCGGGTTCTTGTGCTTGTCTTTTCAAAAATCAGAGCAATATTTTTTCCGGCAAGATGCGCATGGGAAATTCCCTGTTTTTTTTCGTTTTTCAGCTTTTCGGCCAGATCGATCAGATACAAGATTTCATCCGGCGTATAATCGAGTAATTTTAAAAAATGTCGTCCTGTCAGCTTCATTTTTGTCCTCCCAAAAATTGTGATGAAAAAGGCTGCCAAAAGCGGCAGCCGGTTTTTCCTGCTATTTGTCTTCCTTCACTACTTCCATCAGCGATTTTGCAAGTCCTGCAACGCTCTGAATTTCGGAAGGAATAATAATCTTCGTCGCTTTGCCGTCTGCTGCTTTTGCAAATGCTTCCAAACTTTTTAGCTGTAATACGCCGGAATTTGGATCCGCTTCTTTTAAAAACCGAAGTCCGTCGGCATTCGCCTTTTGAATTTTCAAAATGGCTTCCGCCTGTCCTTCTGCTTCCCGTACCGTAGCTTCCTTGCGTGCTTCGGCGCGCAGAATCGCCGCGGTCTTTTCCGCTTCGGCGTCCAGGATTGCAGATTCTTTCTTTCCCTCTGCAACCAGAATGGTGGATTTCTTCTCGCCTTCGGCTTTCAAAATGGCTTCTCTTCGCTCGCGCTCCGCTTTCATCTGCTTTTCCATGGCGTCCTGAATGGCCGACGGAGGAATGATGTTTTTCAATTCCACGCGGTTTACCTTGATGCCCCATGGATCGGTTGCAACGTCCAGAGACGCCCGCATTTTGGTGTTGATGGTTTCGCGGGACGTCAGCGTCTCATCCAGTTCCAAATCTCCGATGATATTTCGAAGCGTGGTGGCGGTCAGATTTTCAATCGCCATAATCGGATTTTCCACGCCGTAGGCAAACAGCTTCGGATCCGTTATCTGGAAAAACACGACGGTGTCAATCTGCATCGTTACGTTGTCCTTTGTAATCACCGGCTGAGGAGGGAAATCCACAACCTGTTCTTTTAAATTTATTCTTCTGGCGACGCGGTCTACAAACGGCCTTTTAAAATGAATGCCCACGTTCCATGTCACGCGGTATGCGCCCAGGCATTCTACGACGGCTGCGTGCGCCTGCGGCACAATCTTAATACAGCTGACTGCCGTCAGCAGTACGATTACAAACAGAACCGCCAGCATAATGATAAATTCCATTGAAAAACCTCCTTTAAAAACAGAATGTCCGGCAAGCCGGATCTTTTCTGTAAAAAAATAGTATGTCAGGTACGCTTATACCTAACATACTACTATAATTTATGTGAAATTACAACTAGAAAAATACGTTTGCACCGATTACCGTTCCCGCATATCCGGATGACGCGCTGCGGAAAGATAAGGCTCCGTTTGTATTGTCAGTGCCGCCAATAGCTGCTCTTGCCGCCTGAAGACAGGAGCTTCTGACTCCGTTTGCGATTACGTTCGCCACGCTGCCGCTCAATGCCGGAGGAAATTGTCCCGCCTGATAAATAACGCCGGAAATGCTTCCCGGATACGCGCCGCTTCTGACGCGGTTCATAACGACGGAACCAACGGCGACCATGCCCTCATAAGAACCGCCGCCCGCTTCGCACTGAATCAGCGCGCCAAGCAGGGTTACTTCGTCTGAATTTGCGTTTGCAGCCGGCTTCTTTCCGGATTCCTCTGCGTTTGCCTCGGCTTCTCTTGCTTCCTTAGCCGCCACTTCTTCGCTGTTTAATGCCGTTCCCAGATTTAACGCCACGCCGACATAATCTGCGCTGACATAAGCGGTAGCGTCTGATGTATGAACTGCTACCCAGCCATCCTGAACCTGCGCTTCTTTATCTACTTTCAGTTTGTCGCCGGTATTCGCCGTTGTAACGACTTCCGCTTCTTCGTGCGGTTCGCTCCGAAGCCTTAAGCCGTCGGTATTTACCGTCGCGTATACGCTGCATACTTCATTGGCAAGCTGGTTTGCCGCTTCTCCGGAAACCAGATAATCATTTTTTACATATCCGGTGACATTTCCGGAAGAAATCTGCGTCCATTCTGCATCCGTTGAAATGATTTGCGCAACGTCTCCGCGGTAAAATTTACCTGCCAGTTCCGCTGTCTCGTCCGGCGCCGTACGGATATTCATATCTTCCTCTACGTTCGCCATTACGAGGTTGCTCCATTCCCCGTTTTCTTCCTGCTGTTTCGGCTGCTCCTGCTGTTGCTGTTCCTGCTGCTCCGGTTGTTTTTCTTCTTCCTTTGCCAAAACTTCTACGGGAGCTTCTTCTGCAACAGTCTCTTCCGTCGGTACGTCTGCCGCAGCAGCTTCTTCGCTTTCGTTTGCCTGTATGTTCTGTAATACGGCTTCCGCCGCAAAATCTTCAAATCCCGCAGCTCCGTTTTCAAATTCCGTTGTTTCCGAAGATGCTTCATTTGCGCTTTTTGAAACAATGTCTCTGCGCATTTTTTCAATGCTTGCTACGATGTCCTGTTCACTGAGCGCTCTTGTTTCCATATTATGCAGTTCATAAATAATTCCTGCTTTTCCGTTCTTGCTCAATGCAACACTTTCTGTTATCTTGCCTGTGCTGTCTTCTGTGGAACCCCCCAATGCAGTGATTGTTGTCATTACAAGCATTGCCGATGTTACTGTCATGCTCTCAACCACTTTTTTGTTTAGTTTCATCATTCAACCTCCG
>CATOKN010000056.1 GCA_951800425.1 uncultured Lachnospiraceae bacterium | reverse complement strand
GATTGGAGAAGCCATTATGGTCATTGGATATTTTCTCTATGAAGCAGGAATGGCTGCATTTGCTTCGGGCGGCTTTACACAAGCTGCGATCTATGCCGGAATCGTCTCTTCCGCAGCGGGAATTCCCTTTAATATTGTGCAGGGCGTAACCGGCATTGCGATTGCGCTCGTGCTGCTTCCGGTTCTGCTTAAAATCCCTGTCACAAGACAGCAGATTTTCACAGTTCCATCCCGGTAAATTTTGCATTTGCTTCAAACGGCAAAGGTTACAGACCGCCCTTAGCTTACAAAAAACGCCGGAGAACCCACAAAACATAGCGTATATGTGAGTCCCGGCGTTTCATTTCCATTCTGTTAATCCAGTCCCAGTTTATAAACTGTCCTGGATTTGTAAACTTCCCCTGCAAAAAGCAGCGGATTTTGAAACTGCGGGTTGTGGCAGGCATCCGGAACATACTGGGATTCCAGACAAAATCCATGACGTTCTTTGTAAACGGCTCCGTCTTTTCCCTTATGCTCGTCGACAAAGTTGGCCGTATAGAGCTGAAATCCCGGGCAATCCGTATATGCATATAAATGAATCCCCGTCTCTTCGCAAATGGCTTCCGCCATAATTGTAAACTTTCCGTCGTTTTCCAGCAGAAAATTCTGATCGTAGCCTCTGACGTATTTTAACTGATCGTAATCGGAGTCAATCTCTCTTCCAATTTCTTTAAACTCTCCAAAATCAAGCGGCGTTCCCTTTACGGCCCTGACTTCTCCGGTCGGGATGGAGCCTACGGGCGCAAGCGCAGTAAAATGCTTGGCGTATATCTTCAGCTTCTGACCGCCGATATACCCCCCGTCATGACCCGCAAGATTAAAATAACTGTGATTCGTAAAATTCGCAATCGTATCTTTGTCTGATACTGCTTCATACGAAATAGCAAGCTCATTTTCTTCTGACAATGCAAACGTAACTTTTATTTTCATATTTCCCGGAAAGCCCTGCTCCAGATCCGCACTGAAAAATTTCATGGATACGCTGTTCTTTTCCTCGTCCATGTCGTCAATTTCCCAGAGCCTGTGACTGACGCCATTGCCGCCGCTGTGCAGATTGTTTCCATCGCTGTTGGCCTCCAACTGGTATTCCACGCCGCCAATCGTAATTTTTGCTCCTTTGATGCGATTGGCATTTCTGCCCACAGTCGCTCCGAAATAATATCCGTTATGCTCCAGATAAGCTTCTGCGGAATCATAGCCTAATACAATGTCCCGCATAATTCCGTTTTTGTCTTTGCAAAGAAAAGAAGCGACGGTCGCGCCCAATGTGCTGATTTTTACCTGCGTGCCGTTTTTATTTGACAGGGTAACCAGCTCTGCCGCATTGCCCAGTCCGTCTGTTCCAAACCCCTCTTTTATCATACCTCTCTCCTCTTCTCTCTATTTCGAAGTCCTGCCGCAGCATTGCTTATATTTTTTTCCGCTTCCGCAGGGACATGGATCGTTTGGATAAACTTTTGCTTTGCTGCGCTTTTTCGGCGCGTTTGAAGCGGAATCGTCTTTGTTGGTTCCCGTTACTTTGGCAACCTGTTCTCTCTCCACCTTTTCTTCCAAACGCATATGATAAAGCAGACGAACCGTATCCTCCTGAATGCTTGCAATCATGCCGTCAAACATATCAAAGCCGCTCATTTTATATTCTACCAGCGGATCTCTCTGCCCATATGCCTGTAAGCCGATTCCCTGTCTAAGCTGATCCATATCGTCAATGTGATCCATCCATTTCCGGTCAATCATCTTGAGCAAAACAACGCGTTCCAATTCACGAAACTGCTCCGGCTCCGGAAACTCCGTTTCTTTTGCTTCATAGAGCTTCACAGCCTGTTCTTTCAGATAATGTTTTAACTCTTTGCTGTTTTTCATATCTCCGGTAATTTCCGGCGTAATCGGATTTACCGGAATCATCGGCAGAAGAATTTCGTTCAATTCTTTTATATCCCACTCGTCAGAGGAAATTTCTCCTGAAATGCAGGTGTCTACACTGGCTTCTACGCGATCCGTAATCATTTTGAAAATCACGTCGCGCATGCTCTCTCCGTTTAATACGCGCAGACGCTCCGCATAAATAATTTCTCTTTGCTCATTCATAACCTGATCGTATTCCAAAAGGTTTTTACGAATGCCGTAGTTGTTAAATTCAATCTTGCTCTGCGCTTTTTCAATGGCTCCGGTCAGCATTTTATGCTGAATTTCTTCTCCGTCCGGAACGCCCAGAGTGTTAAATATGCTCATCAGCCTTTCCGAACCAAACAGCCGCATCAAATCATCTTCCAATGCAATATAAAACTGGGATTCGCCCGGATCTCCCTGACGTCCGGAACGGCCGCGGAGCTGATTGTCAATACGTCTGGACTCATGACGCTCCGTACCGATAATTTTCAGTCCTCCGGCTGCTTTCGCTTCATCGTCCAGCTTGATGTCCGTACCACGTCCCGCCATGTTCGTCGCAATTGTCACCGCCCCATGCACTCCCGCCTGAGCTACGATTTCCGCTTCCAGTTCATGGAATTTCGCGTTTAAGACATTATGCGGTATGCCGCGGCGCTTTAACATTTTGCTGATTTCCTCAGATATTTCAATTGTAATCGTACCTACCAAAACCGGCTGTCCCTTTGCATGGGAAGCTTCTACGGCGTCGCAGACGGCTTTGAATTTTTCTTTTTTTGTTTTATATACCACATCCTGTAAATCTTTTCTCTGAACCGGCACATTCGTCGGTATTTCAATTACGTCCATGCCGTAGATGTCGCGGAATTCCTTTTCCTCTGTCAAAGCAGTACCCGTCATGCCGCATTTTTTCTCGAATTTATTAAAGAAATTCTGAAACGTAATCGTTGCAAGCGTCTTGCTCTCTCTCTTGACTTTCACATGCTCCTTGGCTTCAATTGCCTGATGAAGCCCGTCAGAATAACGCCGTCCTGGCATAATGCGTCCGGTAAACTCGTCTACAATAAGCACCTGATCTTCTTTGACTACGTAATCCTGATCTTTAAACATCAGATAATGCGCGCGCAGCGCCAGAATGATATTGTGCTGAATTTCCAGATTTTCAGCGTCCGCAAGATTTTCAATGCGGAAAAACTGTTCTACTTTTTTTACGCCCTCCTGCGTTAAGTTAACTACTTTATCTTTTTCATTTACAACAAAATCGCCCGTTTCTTCAATTTCAACGCCCATAATCGCGTCCATTTTGGAAAACTCCTGGCTTTCTTCTCCACGGACAAGCTGCTGCGCAAGAATATCGCAGGCTTCGTAAAGACGGGTGGATTTCCCGCTCTGTCCGGAAATGATAAGCGGCGTCCGCGCCTCGTCAATCAGCACGGAATCGACTTCGTCAATGATTGCATAATGCAGTCCGCGCTGTACGAGTTCTTCTTTGTAAATTACCATGTTATCCCTCAGATAGTCAAATCCAAGTTCGTTATTTGTGATATAAGTGATGTCGCAGCCATAAGCTTGGCGTCTCTCGTCATTGTCCATGGAATTTAGGACCACGCCTACCGTAAGTCCCAAAAACTCATGCACTTTCCCCATCCACTCGGCGTCGCGCTTTGCCAGATAGTCATTGACTGTGACAATGCAGACTCCTTTTCCTTCCAGCGCGTTTAAATACGCCGGAAGCGTGGAAACCAGCGTTTTTCCTTCTCCGGTACGCATCTCTGCAATACGCCCCTGATGTAAAATAATACCGCCGATCAACTGAACCCTGTAATGCTCCATATCAAGCACTCTTCTGGCAGCCTCCCTGACGGTTGCAAAAGCTTCCGGAAGAAGCGAATCCAGCGTCTCTCCCTCTGAAAACCGTTTTCTATATTCTTTTGTCTTATCCTTAAGCTGTTCGTCTGTCAACGCCCCCATCGTCTCATGGTAGGATTCAATCTTATCCACAATCGGCCTGATCCTCTTTAATTCCCGTTCGCTATGGGTTCCGAATAATTTTGTAAATGCGCTCATATATTCTCCTATCGCTCTCTTTCCGCCTGTATTTTAAAAACTTCCGCATAGCTTTCGCAAAAAGCGTATTTCTACGAATACGACGTTAATTGTACCACTTTCCGCAATCAGAAACAATAGGAAAAAACGTGAATGAATTGTTAAATTTTTGATAACATGATATACTGCTCTTAGCACACAAACGGCAGCGCCGTTCCCTGTATGCAAAAAGCAGCTAAGATGATAATTCTAAAAAAGAAAGGAACGATGATTATGAAATATACGTATCGCACCAAAGGAACCTGCTCCTCCCAAATTGAACTGGAATTGGACGGCAATGTCGTTCACAATGTAAAATTTGTGGGAGGATGCGACGGAAATCTAAAAGCGATTCCCCAGCTTGTGGAAGGAATGACAGTCGAAGAAGTAGAAAGCCGCATCGGCGGCATCCGATGCGGCTTTAAAAACACTTCCTGCGGCGACCAGCTTGCGAAAGCGTGCCGTCTGGCGCTTGAACAAAATTCTTAACACAAAAACGTCTGCACAAACCGTGTTCGTGCAGACGTTTTTCAATTATCTGTTTCCGTCTATTCTCAATTTTCTGCTGTACAAAAACAGCGCGATGCCAATCAAAAAGATTCCTCCGAACAGGTAGTAAACCGCATAATCTTCTACTCCCGTCTTCGGCGTGGAAGCAACGCTTCCGTTTCCGGATTTCTTTGAAATTGCAGCCGTCGTACCTGCGCCCGCGGAAGCAGAGCCCAAATTCACCTGCGGCGTGCTGGTTCCGGGTTTGCTGGTTCTTTTATTTCCATCGTCTCCGGAGCCTGATCCGGAATTTGATCCAGAATCTCCGCTTTCGGGATCAGAATCTTCAATATGTTCTTCCTTTGGATTATTTCCGCTGACAGAAGCTCCATCCAGGCTTTCAAATACATAATTGCTCTGACGGGCCCATGTTTCTGCTGCAGAGCCTTTGTATCCATATACGACGTTCGGCGTCCATGCAGACTGAGAACCAATCGACGTAACTCCTGCAGGAATCGTTACTGCCTTAATTGCGCTTCCACTGAATGCATTTGTCTCTATGGAACCGGTCGCATTTGGAATTACGGCTGACAACAGGTAATTACATCCGGAAAATGCTCCCGTAGCTACAGATCTTGTACCCGGAGCAAACGAAATCCCCGTTTTTCCCTGCGGACAAAGCAAAAGCTGGCTTCCGTCCGCTGTATAAACACATCCGTCATAAGAAGAATAACTTCCGCTTGCTACCGAAATAGAAGCAAGATTTACGTCTCCTGAAAACGCGCTGGCATCTATGCTTGCCATCGTAGAGGGAAGAGAAATGCTGCCCAGATTGCTGCATCCTGCAAACGCGCCTGATGCGAGGGCTGAAATTCCTTCCGGAATTGCAATGCTCTGTAAACTGATGCAATTTGCAAACTCATTGGAAGAAACAACTCCTGCGCCCGCTCCAGTATACACGTCGGAAAGTCCGCTGCAATTAGCAAAAGCCGACGTGCCTACGGATGTTACCGTATCTGGAATGCTGACGGATAACAGACTGCTGCATCCATTGAACGCCGAGCTTCCGATACTCTGCAGATTTGCCGGAAATCCTACGGCCAGAAGCGAAGTGTTTCCGGCAAAAGCTCCGTCGCCAATAGCCGTCACATTACTGGGAATTGCCACATAAGCGTCCGTTCCTTTATAGCCGACAAGCGTCGTACCCTCGATTACAAAATCTTTCTCGTCGTTATCAAATAACTCCGCAAGCGCGTCTAAATTTAAAGTTCCCTTAAACCGCCTGAGAATGTCCTCCGCTTCCTGATTCAAAGCTTTATTTCCGGACAACTCCTCCAGATAATCTTCAATCGTGTCTTTTTCACCGGCATCGGCAACGACCGTTGTTTCTGCCGGAGCCTCCTCCTGTTTAGGAGCTGTCGCGCCGTTCTCATTGTCCGGCGTTTCTGTTGGAGGCGTTGTTTCACCTGGAGCTTCCGCATCCGGAAGTTTCTCTTCCGTATCCTCTTTCTCCTCTGTATCTTCCACATCATCGCCTACGTCTTCCGTATCCTCCGGAATCTCTGTATCTTCCGGGATTTCCGTTTCTTCTGGAATCTCCGGCGGTACAGCTTCACCCGGCTGTTCCGGATTCTGGATTTCCGTTTCTTCTTCCCCTTCGGAAGGCGTTCCTGGTTCCGGTTCGGGCGCAGTCTCCTCTGAATCCCCAATATTTTCACCAGGTTCCGCAACAACGGCGTCATCCAAATCGCCGTCCGGGTTTTCCCCCTCCGACGCTTCCGGCGCTTCTGCTACGACTTCCTGCGTCAACGGTTCCTCTTCGTCTCCCTCTGCGCTGACCAGATCCGGCAAAATGGAAAAGAACGCAACCATAAGAACCATAACTATTGCTCCGATACGTACCGTTAGATTTTTTTTCATATTCCTCACTCCTGACTCTGTAGCTTCCATGCTACTGAATTTTTTTTGCTACAACGAAAAGCCTTCCGTCCTCTACATAGTTGTTGCAGGTAGAAAGCGTCAGAAAGCTGTCGCTTCCTGTCACATCCTGTGTTCTATCATATACGGCACAGCTGCGGATGTTCTTTAAAAATTCCTTAAAATCCTCCTCGCTCTCCGCCTGAATAAAATTGTAATACCGATAGGCTCCTTCATCGCCTACGTCAGACAGGCATACGGCGATAATCTGGTACGTCTGCTTTTCATAAATCGTATCAAACTGTATCCTGTCATGGGACGAAAGATAGCTTTCGTCTAAATACTGTTTTAAACCCCCAAACATGGCCCCGCTTTTCATATTATGTCCGTAGATAATCAAATTCGTACTTGGTTTGACAAAATCATCCCGGCAGTCTAAAAAAAGCGTTCCGTTGACGTCTTCTGATCCATTGGCGTCTTTGTCGAGATAATATGCATTATCGGTCGTCTGCATCACCGGCAAATCAATCTGGGTGTCGTCTATGCGAATCCAGCCGATAAAATCAGGATACTGACTGTATATCGCGCCATATTCCTGCAAAACCTCCGGCGCCTGTTTTGTTTCTTCCTCTGTCCCAGCGCCTGATTCTGCTGACGGCAAATTGCCGTCCGTCTCATTGCGAATCCTTTCCGCATACCAGTCAAGGGCCTGTGAAATATTTCTCTGCTGCTGCACCTCCTCTAATTTTCTTGTCGCCCTGCGTTCCCGAAATACGGAAAATCCATAAAAGACAATGCATAATGCGGCAAGCGCCGCGCATGCAGCTCCCAGAAATTTAAACATCTGGGACTGCTGCGTTTCTTTCAGCTTAATCTTCTTTTCTTCCTCTTCGGCCTGTTTTTTCTCTTTCCGCAGTCTGCGCCGCTCCATTATACTGCTTCTTTCCAGTCTGTACTCAAAGTCCTGCGCCACCCTGTCTGATATATCGCAGAAAAACGCCGTGCCAAGCTTACTTTCAAATTCTACCTTTCCCTCTCGTATGTAGTGGTATATATCCGCCGCTACTTCAGGATCTTCAATATCAAGATGAGCTACAATCGTCTCTATTTTCTCCAGATCCCTTTTTGCGCCCTCCCACTCCTTTTGGGTGGCGAATTCATGTTTGCCAAGTCTGTATATTTCCTCCATAAGTTCATCCCTTATTTCGCCTTTACTGATTTTGGAGAAGAATAACTGCTATAAACCTTTTTGCCGTTTACCTTCTTATACGCTCGGATTTTATAATAATATTTCTTTTTCTTCACAAGCTTTTTGTTGGTATAGCTGGTAATTACCGCTTTTTTTGCCGTTTTTATTTTTTTATATCCGCTGGATTTTTTCAGGCTTCTAAAGATTTCATAACCATCTACGCCCCCGATTCTGTTCCAGGATATGGTAATTTTTTTCTTTTTGGCTTTCAGCTTCACAGCTGGCTTTGCAATGGAAGTCTTTGCCTGTACCGCTTTCGAAAATCCGCCGTAATAAGTGCTTTCTCCGGAAGACGCATAAGGACGTACCCGATAAGTATAAGTCGTCATGGCGTCCAGATTCTTATTGCGGTAGGACAACCCTGTTGTCTTTGCAATCACCTGATTGTTTGCGTCATAAATAGCGTAACCTTTTGCGCCGGGTACTGCCGACCATTGCAGATCCACATAATTTCCGGCTCCTTTTGCACTGACGGACGCCACGTCTGCAAGGTTGTTCAGATAGCGGATCGTCTTAATGCCTCCATAATTGCCAATGCCGGAAATTGTAACAGTCGCAACTCCTGGCGTACCGTTGTCTGAATAGGAAATTTCATAATCCTGCTTTAACTTCAGCTTCTTTCCTCCATCCGTCACAACTACATCCTGCGTCGTTGGGGCTCCGGCATAAATCTTATCTGTAATATTTTCAAAGCCGCACCGGGTAACGCTTCGTTTTATAATTTCAAACGTCGTACTGCCGCCTCCGTCATATCCTCCAATGCCCGTCACAACAACCTTAGCCGTTCCCACGTTCAAATTATTCTCATATCGAATCTCATAATCCTCTCCAGGTATCAATGTTAATCCGTCAAATACAACTGCTGCCGCTGGCTGAATTACATTTCCGGTATAAGTAAACGATGAGCCAATCAAAACAATTGTTGCTCCCTTTAAATCCCGGCTTATATCAAATTCAGCCGACTGGCTTCCCGTATACAGACTAACTTCCATCGGGTAAATCG
>CATOKN010000055.1 GCA_951800425.1 uncultured Lachnospiraceae bacterium | reverse complement strand
CGGCCCATACCGCGGACACGAAAAAGTTTCTGCGCCATCTTTTGGAAAGTCCCCGGATTTTCCCCAAAAAAGAGGAGAGGCAGATTGCCAGAACTTATATTCTGGGCTTTATCGGACATTATCTGCTCGATACCGTCTGCCACCCATATATCTATGCAATGACCCATTATGACAAAATGCCGCAGGGATATATCGGAGGCCATATCCGTCTGGAAACAGATATTGATACGACGCTTTTGCGGCATTACCAGAACAGGCGGCCCAGTGAGTTTCATCAAAACGAAAGCATCGCGCTTTCCAAAGAACAGCGTTACGTCGTCTCAACGCTTTTATATTTCGCTTTTTCCAGAACTTATCCGGGCCTTGGCATCACCAGACACCGGATTCTTCAGGCCATCCATGCCATGCAGATGGGAACGAAGCTGCTGTATGACCCCACCGGACGAAAGAAGCGGTGGATCCGCCGCTTTGAGGCCGTTTTCCCCGGTTATCCGCTGCTCTCGCCGCTGATTCCAAGCGACGCGTTGATTTTTCACCGGGATCCTTGCAACATGAGACATATTTCCTGGAAAAATCCCTGGGACGCGGAGCGAAAATCAAAAGAAAGCTTCTTTGAGCTATTTGAAAAGGCCCAGATAAAGTATGTCCAAATCCTTGACGATATGGACGTCCTCTTTTCCATGGAACGCATTCCAAGAGAAGAGGCCGCGGCCATAGCAAAACTGCTAAAGACGCTTGGCAATCTCTGTTATCACAGCGGTCTGAACGCGGCCCCTTATTTGCTTTAACGCTTTTTAGAAAGCTCCTGTTGATGAAGATTCTGTGCGATTTCATACATTTTTTTCTGATCCAGCGCATAAAAGCGCATGGAAACCAGAGAACAAATCCAGCCCAGAATCGGAACGCCGCAATAGAGAAATAATGTCATCCATTTTAATTCCTGCGTGACGCAGTCTCCGATTTGCGGAAATCTGCGGTTATATCCCATAATCAGCATAACGATTCCGACAAACGCCGTTCCCAGCGCCGCAAAGATTTTATCAACAAAAGAAAACATCGCGCCCATAAAACCCGGCACGAATTTTCCGCTGCGAAACCGTTCATAGTCGGAACAATCCGCAATCATTGGCACAATCATATTATTTGTGATCGATTTGCATCCGTTGAGCAAAATATAAATCACGACAAACAAAACCGTAACGGCGTTGATGTGACGCAAAGAAAAGCTTACGCTGTGAATATCTTCCCGAAGCAGCACAAGCATCATCAGCAATTGAAAAAAAATCCCAAGGGCCGTAAAAAGCACAAGGGCCTTTTTCTGCCCCATCCGCTGAGCGACGCGGATTCCGGCGCCCACGACCAAAAGCGTCGGCAAAGCCGTAACAACGCCAATCCATCCGGATATGCCGTAATGATTCATCAAAATCCCATAAAGCATGACGCCCACCGTTGTGTGGGCATATACCGTAGCCGCAAATTTATCCGTACACGCCGCAATCATCAGCATGCGAACCGGCTTGTTGCAGCGAAGAATTTCCCAGTAATCCGATACGCAGATTTTCTGCGCGCCCATCTGCCGCCCAATCGCATCCGGCGTATCTTTTCCGGCGATTCCGGCCATAGCAAGCAGCGTGCAAAAAAACGCCGCGGCTAAAACCCAGAGAACATATTCCGAAAACAATCGTCCATTGGTAAACCCGCCGTATTTTGGCACGAGATAATTGCCCACAAACAAAGCCGTTCCTCCATAGGAAGCCATGACATACAGGGAATCAAAACAGGCCGACACCGGACGCTGCCCCGGATGATCCGTCAAAATCGCCTGTCCGGCTTTGGCAGCTACCGTCTGAAACGTATAGCCTGCGATAAAAAGTCCATAGAGCGTCACAAAATAGGCCAGACGAAAATAACGGCTTATTTTATGCGTCGTCAGATATAAAAGCAGCGCGCTAAACGCCATAATCAGATTTCCCAAAAGCATAAACGGACGAAACTTTCCAAATCGCCCTTTTGTCCGATCCAGCAAAAATCCCGCGACCGGATCCGTTACGGCGTCGAACACGTGAAGCCCTGTCAGAATAACGGAAACTGCGACTACGCTAAAGCCAGCGATGGAATTCGCATAATACGACAAATAGCCCATCAGGGCCAGATACAGATTTGTCGCTGCATTATTTAAAGAAAAAAAACCGATTTGCCAGTATTTTGCATTATGATACCGCGCGTCTTTTCGATCTTCGTTCAACCTGTCTACGCCTCCAAATATAAACGCAATGCATGCATGTTTTCTTTCGCCTGATAATACCCCTCTTCATAAAGCCGAACCAGTTTTTCCGAAGAAGATTCGATACGTCCTACGCCAAGCAGGTTTTGCGGCGCAATGACAAATATTTTTCCCTCCCGTTCCGCCTGATACAATTCCTCCATGCAAAGATTGTAAGCGTCGGCGCGGTTTTTCAGACGTTCGGTCAGCCTGGGATAATTGTGGTACAATGCCGATACGGTTTTTGTCAGCTTCTCTTTCTTTTTCACGTATCCCCGTTCGCGGGTTAAAATTACAATGATTTTATCGCACCCTTTTTCCATTGCCCTCCGATAGGGAACGGAATCCGCCACTCCGCCGTCCAGATAATGCTTTTTCCCGATCGTTACCGGCTGAAACAGCGCGGGAAGCGCGCAGCTTGCAATGACTGCCTGAAACTTTCGGTCATCCCTTGGCACGGCAAGATATTCGGCCTCTCCTGTTTTGATATTGGTTACGACGGCTTCCACTTCTCCCGGAAACGCCGCAAACGCCTCATAATCAAACGGCAAAAGCTCATTTGGCACTTCCCCAAATACGAAAGGAATGTTGTAAAAGGATTTCATGCTGCGATCCAATAAATATTTCATGCCCATATACCGCTTATCCGGCATATAATTTTCAATAATCTTTCTGTTTCTGCCTTTTTGCCCGGACAGGTAAGAAACGCCAAAGGCAATTCCCGCCGATACCCCGACAAAATAATCCGGAAGCAGTCCTTCCTCCAGAAAACAGTCTGCGACGCCGCAGGAAAATGCCGTTCTGCTGGCGCCGCCTTCCATCACAATTCCAAGCTTCACTCTATCACCTTCTGTTTGCTATTTCGTCTAATTTCGAAGAAATCTGCTCCAGAGAATCCGCCGACCGCATATGATCGGATTCTATCCTGCGCAGATTTTCCGTCTCTTCCCATACCTTTTCCAGATTTTTTGCATTCTCGCCAATAAATCTGGACAAATTCGAAAGCAGTACGGAGGATCTTTTCTTTTTTTCCAGTACTTTTTCCGTCCATTCGCAAAGCCCGTCCGCCTGTCGGCTGACGGCGTCCAGCGCCATATTCAGATTATCCGCCATCCAAATCGTATGTTCCAGCTTTTCCTCCTGCCTTTTTACGGATAATTCCACTGCCTGAGCTTTTTGCACATTTCTTTCCAGATAATCGTCCGCCCTGCGGACATGCTCTGCGATTTTATCTGCGGATTCCGCGCACTGACCTGCCAGCATGCGGATTTCACCCGCCACAATGGAAAATCCCATACCGGCCTCTCCTGCCCTTGCGGCTTCGATGCTTGCGTTTAAGGCAAGCAAATCCGTCTGCGCCGCGACGTCTGTGGCCCACTCCGACGCTTCCTTCAAATCGGCTGCTATGCAGCCGGCGTCTTCTGTCTTCATTTGCGCTTCACGGACAGACGCGGCCGCTTCTTTTACATTCTTTTCTAATTCTAAAAGCGCCTCCGCCGCATAACGAAACACATCTTTCGACTTTTGCGTTCCGTCAGAAAGCGCCGTCGCCCTTTCCCGGCAGGCATCCAGAATCTCCCACAGAGCGTCGGCATTCTGCACTACCGCCTCTGCGTCGCCGACCCATCTGCCGCCTTCGACCATGACTTGCTTTGCCACGCCTTCCATGCGGCCGACAGAAGTCGTAATATCTTCGTTAAAGTCCAAAATTTTAAAGACGGCTTCTTCCATTTCCGCAGAAAGCTTCCCCACATTTTTTCTTTCACAGGATAAAGAACCCTCAAGCTGCCGCACGGAATCCATAATGGGATCCAAAGCGTCCCGAAATGTCTTTGCCAGACTGCCGTTTAACAGAAACACCGCGGCCAAAGCGACGACCGCCGCTATGCAGATGCCGGACGTCATATCCACAATGCCTATGCCGGTCAGCGCCGCTAACGCCAGCATCGGGGCCAGCACGGCCGCGAAAAGCTTTCCCGTCCACTGCGGTTCTCTTCCCCCGTTCGATTCCATAAGTCCGTTCTCCTCCATTTCCTGATCATATCTGTTTTGCAGTCTTTTCTTCGTCATACGGAATTAAAATCAGCTTTACGCCTTCTACGGCCGTCACTTTTGCCAGCTCCCCTTCCGTCAGCACGCTTTCTTTGTCCTGCATTCTCGCCGTCCATTCCAGACCGTTTAATACGGCTTTTCCGGTGCCTTCGATATTGTCTACCCGCTCCGTCACTTTCACTGTTTTATCTACTGCGTCTTCATAATTGGTACGTACTTTGTGCGGATTGATATATTTGACGGCAAAGGGCCTTGTAAAAAATAAAAGAACCAAAGATACGGTGAAAAACAAAATAATTTCCCATACAATTCCAAGCCCAAGCACAGCGGCAATCACAGCCACAAGCGCCCCGGCCGCAAACCAGATCGTGGCCAGTCCAACGGTAACCGCCTCAATAATCAAACATAAAATCATAATGCCAAGCCAGATAAATACTTCCATACAGATCCGTCCTTTCTTACCCTATCTTAACAGGTTTTTGTTCCCGGTTCAACTTTTTTTCCGGAAGCTGCGCCAGAACAATCGCGGCAAACATCACAATGCATCCGGCCATTTCGCGCCGGGAGAGCGTCTGTCCCAAAATCATCCATCCCGCAATGGCAGAAATTACCGATTCCAGACTCATAATCAAAGAAGCCACTACAGGATTCATGCCTTTCTGACCGACAATCTGAAGCGTGTACGCAATGCCGGAAGAAAACACGCCCACATAAAGCACCGGCATCCAGGCGTCAAAAATCGCCGGTATGGACGGATGCTCAAACAGCAGCATCAAAACGAGTGAAATCACGCCGCAGACCAGAAACTGAACGCAGGATAGTTTTACCCCGTCTGCTTTCTGCGTAAAATGATCGATGACCATAATATGTAAGGCAAACGCCGCAGAACAGAACAAAAGCAAAACGTCCCAGGATTCTAGGGACAGGCTGCCGGATTTCATACACAGCAGATACAAACCAGCCACAGCTAAGACGACCGCCGCGCAGAGCTTTACGCCCGGCCTTTTCCCGGCAAATACGCCGAGAAGCGGCACAATGACAATATAAAGAGCCGTTAAAAAGCCGGATTTGCCCACTCCCGCATGCATCAGGGCGACCTGCTGTAAATTTGCCGCCGTACAAAGAACCAGTCCGCAGACGATTCCTCCCTTTATCAAATCTTTTTTCTCTTCTTTTTTACGTCCGTCGTCCTTTTTCTTTTTTCGAAACATAAAAATACACGGCAGCAAAACCGCGCTTCCAATCAAAGAACGAAGCGCGCTGAACGTAAACGGTTCAATATAATCCATTCCGACGCTCTGAGCCACAAACGCAGTTCCCCAGATCAGCGCCGCAAAAAACAATAAGCAGGAATTTCTCGCCTGTAATTTATTCATCCATCCAATCCTCATTTTCTGTCATTGTCTATTTTTCTGAAATTGTTAAAATCGTCCGCAATTTCCTGAAAGCACCACAATACCGTATCAAACGCCCCGGCCTTATAGAAATTTATCAGAAGCATTCCCACCGGAATTGCGATAATCATTCCGATTACGCCGGAAAACCGGTATCCGATGTACATAAAGAACAATGTGGCAAACGTATTCATTCCCACCGACGAGCCAATCATTTTGGGCTGAATCAGCTGATGCACCAAAAGCGACACGACGTATAAAACAATCATTCCGGCCGCCGTCGCGTAATTTCCGGAAAGAAATTTCACAATCGCCCAGGGCGTCAGCACCGTTCCCGTGCCAAATACGGGAAGCATATCCAAAAAGGCAATGCCAAATCCAATCAGCCAGGCATAATTGACTTTCAGCAAAATCAGTCCAATCGTAATCACCACATATATCACGCCCATAATTTTAAACTGAGCCTGAAAATAACCGCCCACCGCTTTTAACATATGCCCGTATACCTGCCCCGTCTTTTCCTGAAAAGACTTCGGAAGATGCTTTGTCAGCATATCCTCGAGCTTATCCCGATCCGCAATAAAAAAGTATGTGGCTAAAAATCCCATAATTCCGCTGACGAGCATATTGGGAAGACTTCTTGCAAATCCGCTGATTGCCGTTACCGTAACGCCGTCCTCTCCCGCCACAAGGCCGCTGAGCGCTTCCGTCACGGCCGCTTCTAACTGATCGATATTGAAATCCTGAAACATCGGTATTTTCTGAAACGTCCGCTCGATGCTGTTCATCGCCGCCACGATTTCCACTTCCGCATTGGCGGACATGGTAGGCAGATATTGCATAAATCCGCGGAATCCGACTGCGATTGCCGCTCCCACGCCGTAGCACAGCAAAACGACTGCCGCAATGACCAGAACGATAATCAGCATTGTACCGTATTTTCGCTTGATATTTATCTTTTTTTCCAGAAAGCGGACGACCGGGTTCGCAATCAGGGACAGAATAAAGCCCACGACAAACGGCATAAAAAACACCAGCAGCCTGGGCAGAAGAAATACGATAAACAAAAAAACTGCAAGCGCCCACGCAAGATTGCAGAAAATTTTCAGATATTTCGTTGACTGCTTCATCTGTTTTTGCTTCCTTTCTTTTTTCAATGCCTTTATTTTATCTCTGTCTTATCTCTCTGTCAATTCCAAGCTTTTATTTTACCACTTAGCCGCTTATTTTTACCTCTTGCATATTTTCTGTTTACATTTTTTCCTTAATTGGATACGATACATCTGTAAGGGAGACGGGATATGATATGAAAATAAACATCGAATTTGACGAATCGCTGACGGAAAACGAAATCATCATCCGCTGCGCTTCTTTCAACGAAGAAATCCACCGGCTGCAAACAGCCATATCAGACGTTGCGCTTTTCGCCAAAAAGCTCGTCTGTTATCAGAAAGAGACGGAATATTATATTCCTTTTGACGACATACTCTTTTTTGAAACGGAAGCCGGACACATGAACGTCCATACGAAAAACCAGGTCTACATGATAAAGCGCAGACTCTGCGAGCTGGAGGAAACGCTTCCCGGCGCTTTTATGCGGGTTTCAAAATCAACCATTTTAAATACGAACCGCATTTATTCCATTACGAAAAACTTAACGGCTGCAAGCGTCGTGGAATTTGCCGGAACCCACAAGCAAGTCTATGTATCCCGCCATTACTACAAACCGCTGAAATTTAAATTAGAAGAAAAGAGGAACGCATTATGAAAAACAGAAACGTTTTCTGGGGAATCGTCTTTATTCTGGCCGCCGTATTTCTGCTGCTGAGCAACTTTGGATTTTTCCATAACATCAATGTCTTTAAGCTTTTGCTTGCGACGGCTCTCGTCTATGTGATTGCCCAAAATCTCCCGCGCCGCAATTATTACGGAATTTTAATCCCGGCCGCGCTGATCTGCATTTTATACGACGACTTTCTGCACATAAACAGCATTACGCCGTTTCCGCTTCTGGCGGCTTCGATTTTTGCAAGCATCGGGCTTTTCTTTCTGTTTCCGGGCGAGCCGCCTTTTAAAGAAAGAGTCTCGTTTCATACTGACGCAAAGCCCGGCGGCTATTTTAACGAGCCCTGCATCCATTGCAGCGCGGCGTTCACCAGCGCAACCAAATACATCAACACCGCCAATTTCCAACAGGCATATTTAAAATGCACGTTTGGATGCCTGAAAGTCTATTTCGACCAGACGCAGATTCCGGACAAAACCGCGGAAATCTATATTGACAATTCCTTTGGAGATACCTCTCTGTTTCTTCCAAAGGAATGGAACGTACATCTGGACATAAACACTACGTTCGGAGACGTCCGGGAAATTCACAAGCCCCCTGTCGCCCCGGCGGACGCGCCCGCCGTCTCTGTCCGCGGAAGCGTCAATTTTGGCGACTGCAAAATCTATTACATTTAATCCACCGCAAAAACGCTGCGCCCGGACTGCTGCAAATACAGCCGTCCGGGCGTCATGCGTTCTCTTGTTTCATTTTATGTGTACTGCCGCTTTGCTTTCACCCGCCTGTTGTCTTCCGGCAGTATATTTTTGTATCGATAGACGCTGAGCGCAATTCCAGCCATAATATAACTGACGATTATGCCGGTTCCCGTATAGGAAAAAAACGGAAGAAACGTCTCCGTACGCGGCAGGATGCCCATATTTCCCACAATGTGAAAAATCAGGTTGGAAAACAGTACAAGCCCGCTGGAAAATCCCACCATCATTCCCAGACGGTTGCTCTGTCCAAAGGAAATCCGCAATGCCTTGACTGCGGCCGCGCCAACCAGAAGGCAAACCCCTAAGGACGCCGCAATACCATAACAGGAAGATAAAAAAGCCAGCATGTAATCGCTGTAATAACCAGGCAATTGTCCCACGGCCTCCGCTCCTCCCGCGCCAAACAGACGACTGTTTTGTACACATT
>CATOKN010000054.1 GCA_951800425.1 uncultured Lachnospiraceae bacterium | reverse complement strand
CAGACAATTGTACAAAACGCATCTTCATTCGGAATTGAACCGTCTGTATCAATGATTGCGCTAATATCAACCGCAGAGGGCGAAGACGTGATTTCAATGCTTCCAATTTCAACCTGCTCGCCGGAACTGCTGTTTGAAACCGTCCATGCGCCGTCCGTATAAGCAAGCGCCCATCCGTTTTGCGTATCTGCTTCGTTTAACAGAAAATCTGCCGATTCGGAATCGTTCCGGCCTGCATAAATATAGGATCTTCCGTTCAAAAATGTACTGGCCAGATTTTTATTTCCTGCTTTTAAAACCGTTTGTCCGCCGACATCCCCGTCTATATTGACAAATCCGCCGCTGTCTAAAACAAGCGTTCCGAGGCTTTCCCCACTCTGACTGTCCGCACCGCAAAAATCGCCCATAAGAAACGCTTCCGGAACCTGATTAAAATCAAGGCACGCATTATTTTTCAAGGTTACATTGTAAAATACGCATGTTTTTGAAATCATCCAGGCATTATCGTCTAAAACCAGAGAGCCCACACTTTCGGCACGGGCGTTCTCCAGCGTGCTTTGCCGCACCAGAAGCGTCGTGCTGCCGTTTCCGTATAAATTCATGTCTCTCCAGGTTCCGTTTCCCAGAACCTGTACTTCTGCCGAAGCATTCAGGTTGGTATAAATTCCGTCCCTGACAATGACGTCCGGCGTCAAGGTCAGGCTCGCCGTTCCTTTGTATGGAACGTCTCCATGTATCCCCGCTTCATGCCCCATATAAATCCCCTGGAATATACTGCTTTCTTTCAGGCTGTCCCGCGCGGTATTTCGCACCGTCAAAGAAGCGTTCTCTGAAACGCTTGTACCGGGATACCCTCCGGCATATACCGTCGGCAAAAGTTCTTTTTCCGTACCGCCCAGATCGCCAAAAGAACCGCCGTTTCCCTCCAGATAAGTAGCGACATGATCAAGCGTCAGACTGTGTCCCGCCAGATAAATTTCCCGATGGACCACGCTTCCCAGCGCATTGCTGGATTCAAACTGAATTGTTAAATCCTCAATCGTAACGCCGTCTCCCTCTATCTGAAGAGGCGCGCGGGTGCATAAGATGCTTTCCGCATTCCCTCCGCGAATCACTGTTCCCGCAGGAATCATAATGGGACGCATCCTTCCGCTTGCTTCCGCTCCATTTGCAACCGTAACGATGCCCTGGATAATTACAGGGCTTTTTTTCTCCCGCAGAGCTTTCAGAAAACCATCGTTGTTTGTCACGACAACGCCCGCGTCCGTATTCCTGCCGTTTTCTGCAAAAACAGGCTCCCAGGCGGCAAGCGGCAGCAAAGACGCGATCAACAGGCAGCATACGAATACTTTTATTTTTTGTAATAACTTCATATTTTCTTTTTTCCTCTTTCTTAATCTGCTTTTTCAGCTTCTTTTACCTGTACGTCGATTTTCTGATACGGAATTTCAATGCCGCATGCATCCAACGCCAGTTTAATATTTTCCATCAAACGCCATTTTGCTTCCCAGAATTCTTCCGTCTTTACCCAGATGCGCAGCCCGATTTTCACTTCGCTCGCGCCAAGCTCCGATACAAATACCAGCGTTTCTTCCTCCGGCACGCGGCAGATTTCTGCCTGCGCCTGTTTTAAAATGACTTCTTTGGCCAATCCTAAATCAGCCTCATATGCAATTCCGATTTCCAGATGAATCCTGCGGATACCGGAATAGGTAATGTTGGTTAAGCTGCTGTTTGCCAGCATGCCGTTTGGAATGACAATCGTATTATGATCCGCCGTCATAAGCCTTGTATAAAATATGGAGATTTCTTCAACGGTTCCCTCATTTCCATGCGTATCTTCCCGGATGTAATCTCCCACTTTAAACGGCTTTAACATCAGAATCAAAACCCCTCCGGCAAAATTGGAAAGGCTTCCCTGCAGGGCAAGGCCAAGCGCAAGGCCCGCAGAACCGACGACCGCCACGACAGAAGCCGTCGTAACGCCAAACAGCGTCAGGATCGTAACGATCAGAATAAAGTAAAGCACGCACTTTAACAGAGCATCCAAAAACTGCCTTACTCCCATATCCGCTTCCGACTTCTCCAGCCACCGGCGCAGAAACTTTCTGGCAAGCCGGATCAAACGGCTCCCAATCACATAGACGACAAAGGCAAGAACGACTTGCAGCGCAAATCCCAAAAGTCCCGGAACAAGACTTGAAAGCCACTCCCGTATCATATCGGAATCTGCATTTTTTAATGTTTCCGCCGCCTGTTCTAAGTTTTCCAGCGTTCTGGTTTCTGTTGTAATATCCAAAGTATGATTCATTTAAATCCTTTCCGGCGCCCTCAATATGCAATGGGACGCACATGCCAGACGCAACTCCATCCGTCTTAAAATTTCTGCTCCAAATGATTTAGAAATAATGCTTCCCCGTCTCTTTGGATGCTTCGGAAAAAGAAATCGCCGCATCATTCTTTTTCATAAACAGCAAGCCAAAGGAACCCGGCCCGCAGTTGCTGGCAATTGCAGACGACGCTTTCTGCAGATATACCCGTTCAAAGGGGCAATACTGGCGCACAAGATCCTGAAGATACTGAAGCATTTTTTCATCCATTCCAGCATATGTGATAAACAAAATCCTGCGATCGATATTTCTGACATCCATAAATATTTTTCGAACATAGCGTTTCGCAACATGTGCAAACCCGCCCATTTCCATGCTTCCAACAACCATTTTGCTCTTTCGCAGCACAATGATCGGATGCAGCAGCAGCGTATCGCAAAGAACCTGTATTCTTCTTGGTATTCTCCCCGCATGACACATCATATGCGTACTGTCAATAATAAAGGCCGAAGAAATATAACGTCTCAGCTTTTCTACCGCCCGGATAATATCTGTCTTTCCGACATGCTTTTCCGCCATAGAAGCTGCATGTAAAACCACAAGACCCATACTGCTGGAAAGATGTCCGGAATCAAGCACCGTAACATTCTCAAACGATTTCGCCGCTTCTTTTGCATTCTCATATCCCTGGCTGACATACTTCGCCATCGTAATGTGTATGATATTCTGGGCTTCCGTCAGTCTCTGTGCAAAAAACCTTTCATAATCTTCCACGGTTGGCGCCTGAGAAAAACCGACCTTTCCGGCAGAGATATGCTCCAGAAGTTCATCTGCTCCAAGCTCCAGTTCATCCAGAAACCGGCCCTCCTCCGTACAGACATAATAAGGACATACGACAATATCAAATTCTTTTTTCAGGGAATCCGGCAAATCGCATACACTGTCCGTTGTCACCATAAGAGAGCGCCTTTTAGCCTGTTCAAAAATCAAAACGTCTTTTCCAATCTCAGACAAATCGGCTTCTTCGCTTAATTCTACCAATTCCTTTGGCAGGATGCTAAGTACGGCCGCTTCCAGAAGCGCGCCGCTGACTGGCTTCGCCAGATACCCGCTAAATCCCTCTTTTCGATAAAGCAGATGATTATCGCTTCCCGCATTTGCTGTCAAAGCAATGACCGGCGTATCCTGGCACAACCCTCCGGGCTGCGCGCGCAGCGCATGAAGACATTCAATTCCGTTCATTTCCGGCATCAGATGATCCATCAAAATACCGTCATAATGGTGAATCAGCGTTAATTTCAGACATTCCGCCCCATTGGATGCAGTATCAATCTGAATTTTTGTCTGCAAAAGCAGCTTGCGTACTACCGCCAGGTTCATATCGTTATCGTCTACTACGAGAATATGCGCTTCCGGAGCCTCAAAGCTCTGCCTGTACTGTTCTCCCTCATGCGTCTTCATGCGGGAAGTCAGCGTAAATGTTCCAAGCGCCTTATTTTCTATAATATCCTGCTCCAGCATAACGCTAAAAACAGAACCCTTGGTATAAACGCTGTTAACGCTGATTTCACCTCCCATTAATTCCACAAGCTGATGAACGATGCTGAGTCCAAGCCCGGTTCCTTCTATATGCCGGTTCTTCTCCTCGTCTACTCTCTTAAACGCATTAAATATATAAGGTATGTTTTCCTTTTTTACGCCAAGCCCGGTATCCTCCACCGAATACCAGACGCGCACTCTGTTCAGCGTCAGACGCTCGCAGCGGATGGAAAGAGTAACGGAACCCTCGCTCGTATATTTTACGGCGTTATTCAATAAATTGATTAAAACCTGCTTAATGCGCACCTCGTCGCCGCAAAGCATGCTTGGTATGGAAGCGTCTACTTGAAGCCGAAATTCCAGTCCTTTTTCCTTTGCCTTAATCCAAATCATATTGACGATTTCCGAAAAAAGGGCTCCCGTTTCATAAGAAACATTTACAATGTCCATTTTTCCTGATTTGATTTTAGACAAATCCAGTATATCGTTAATCAGAGTAAGCAGCATTCTGCTTGCGCCTTGAATATTCCTCGCATTTTCAGCGACATCCTCTGAAATATCTCCCCGTAAAATAATTTCATTCAATCCGATAATCGTATTGATAGGCGTACGGATTTCATGGCTCATGCTGGAAAAGAAATGATTTTCCGCTTTGTTCAGTTCTTCAATTTCTTTTTTCTGCTGTCTGGAAAGCTCGTTTTCTTCTTCATAAAGCCTGTTTAAAAACAAAAGCATAATGCTGGTCAGCGCGCCCACTATAATGACGGAATTTGCAGAGTCAAAAAAGGAATGTCTCTGCGTATTCTGAGCAACATATTCCGGAAAATAATAGGCGGTATAATAGCAAAGCAGCGTTTCCGCCGTACAAAGCACGAAAAATACGGCTTTCCTCTTTCCCTCCAGTGCAACGCTGATGTAGACAAAGCAAAGCACAAACCATTCCGGCATGCCGCTGTAAAATCCTCCCGCCGTAAAAAAGCTGACCGGAAACAGCAAAAGCAACAGCACAGCAATCGCCGTAGCCCCCCTATTGATACATTTTTTCTGAATGCTGACTTTTACGATCAGCGCAATACAAATCAGGCTTACCGCTAAAATCAGCATATTTAAAAGACTCCTGCCCATAGGCAGAACAAACATCAATGCGACCATGCATATACCAGTGACTACGCGAAACATACGTTCCCGCAGACTGATTTTATGGTCGAAGATTAATTCCAGCCATTTTTTGAACATGCAATATTTCCTCCTCTCAAAACATGCATTCTCTTAAAAAACAGCAAAAAAATATCATTTGCCAATGCCTCTGCAAACCTTTTCATACAGGTCAAGCAGCGCATCGTGATTCTTCCGGATATACTCCGTATCTTCTTTCTTTCCTGCTGCCTCAAGCTTCTTTGCGCAATCCGAAAGCTCTTCGGCGCCAATCGTCAGCGACGTGCTTTTCAGGGCATGAACCTTAATGGAATAATCTTTCCAGTTGGCAGACTGATACAGCTCCTTTAGTTCATCCCTTTTTTCCGCATACTGACCGCAGAACATATCCAGCATTTCCAGATAAAAATCTGCTTCTCCGGAACAATACTCAAGTCCCATGTTCACATTTATGCCAACCTGTGTCAGAGAATCCAAAGACGGCGGCGCGTTTTCTGGTTCCGGTTCTATTGTTTCTTTTGACGCAGATTCTTTTTCTGTGGATTTTTCTGATATGGCCTCTTCTGTTTGTCCGGAATCATCTACAGGAGCGGCATGGTACTCAATGCAGTGCTTTGGCAGCACCTTGCGCAGCACCCGCTCTAAAACAGTCCGCTCAATCGGTTTCGGTATAAATTCCGTAAAGCCCTCATTCCGAAACATTTCTCTTGCCCCGCTGATGGTATTTGCAGTCAGCGCAATTACCGGCAAATCCTGATAAACGCCATTGTCGATTGCCCGAATCTGCCTCAATGTCTCCACGCCGTCAAAACCAGGCATCATATGATCCAAAAATATAATGTCATAAGAGACTTTTTTGCACCTTTCTACCGCTTCCCGGCCGCTTAAGCAGGTATCTACCTGTATTCCATAGCTGCCCAAAACGCCTTTTGCCACCACAAGATTCATCTCTTCATCATCTACGACCAAAACATGCGCGCCCACGCAGGAAAATGGTCTGCGGCCCGCAGCCTGCGCTTCTTCAAATCCATTTTCCTTTACCTCTCCATTTAAAAGATTTACGACGGAGAGAGCAAAAAATGGCTTGCGAATCACAAGCAGACGGCTGTTGCCGCTTAGCAAAAAATCTCTGTCAGCAATGATGACTACCTGAATGTCTTTTGTCAAATCCTCGTAATAAGAGCTGTTTTCCTCATACTCGGTCTGCGCTATAAATATATGCGTCAGATTATGATTCTTTTGCAGCTTGAGCAATCCGTCAAAATTATGGGCCTGATAGCCCTCAATACCAAGGCCCTCTACCATATGCAGAATCATTTTGTCATAATATCTTCTCACCTCATCGCAGCTGTATTTCTCCGCCCTGAAATAACACGCGACGCATAACCGCTCCACATCGGAAATCACCATGCTTGGCGTATCGTCCTTTACTTCCTGCGGAATGACGATATGGGTCTGAAGCCCCTCCTGCGCCTTGCTGTCGAAGTGAACAAATCCGCCCATGGCATGAAGCAGTCCTCTGGCAATGGGAAGCCCAAGCCCAAGCCCCCCCTACAAAACGGCTGCTTCCGGACTCCGCCTGATAAAAATCATCGCACATCTTCGTAATCTGGGAATCCGTCATTCCAATTCCGGTATCATAAATATCAATAATCAAATTGATTCCATAGCTTTCCCGCCGAAATTCAATGCAAATGTCAATGCCGCCCTCTTCCGTAAACTTAATAGAATTCTCCACAAGAATCTTCAGTACATGCGATATTTTTTCCGCGTCTCCAATCAGTACCGCCGGAATCTTCGGATTCATATCAAACACCATTTCCAGCTGATGTCTGCTGTTTTGCATGGCGGTCGTCGTAATCACGTCATTGAGCAGAGACGTAATCATATACTCTTCCTTTGCAGAAGTGAGGGTGCCCTCCACAATCTCCGTATAGTCCAGAATATTATTAATCTGATTGGACAACCGTTTTCCCGCCATCTGAATTGACTGTATGTCTTCCCGGATTTCCGGCGCAATGTCTTTTTCCAGAGAAACCTCGCTGATTCCAAGCACCATGTTGATCGGCGTCCGAAGCTCATGAGATACGTTTGACATAAAATCCGCATTTTGCCGTCCCGCCGTCTCAAGCTGCGCAAGCATACTGTCATAACGCTTTCTTGCCGCATATCTTCTGTTAATCCGGTATATGGCAATAGACGAAGCGCCCGATACCACCATAATGCCAATTCCCAGACGCACCATATCCTGATGCCCCATGCCCCAAAAAATTGTATGTAAAAGGAAGCAATGATACAGAAGTACAAGAACATATAAAGCGACTATCAAATACAATAGCCGCTTTCTGTCGAACATGGAAAATATAAGAACCAACATACAGGCCACGGCAGACAAATCAAAAAGAACAGCTCCATGTACGCCAAAGAAAAAGAATCCAATCATCAACAGACCAATGCATAAATTTTCATAAAACGTATTGGAGCTGGTTCTTCCAATATGGAGAAACCATACGATAGAATTGCCAATTACTATAATCGGAACCATCCAGGACTCCCATGACATGGCTATCGTAGTCAAAATCAACACCACGCCAAACACAGTGACAATCGTTGCCAATACCAGATGCGTGCTTGTCTGTTCTTCCGTCCTCATTTTTTCTCAAACCCCTTTGCGACCCGTTTTAATAATTCCTGCGGCACATACGGCTTTTTCAGATAATTGATCGCTCCCAGGCTGAGCGCGTCCAGCACGTCGTCTTCATCCCCTGACGCAGTCAGAAATATGACGGGAATATCAATCGAAGCTTCTCTCATATGCTCAAAGGTTTCAATCCCGTTCATATTAGGCATTGCAATATCGAGAAGAACCATATCTATTTTTTCACTTTTTAACACATCAAGAGCTTCTTCCCCCGACTCTGCAAAAAGCACGTCGTAATGCTTCTGCAAAATGAGCTTTGTTCTTTTCAAATCCATATAGAGTCTATTTTAAATCAGAATCACGATAAAATCAAGCCTAATACCTTTTTCGCTGAAAATCATTTTTTAAAATTTCTCTGTATGTAAAAAAGAGGCAGAAAAACTCTGCCTCTGCCATTTTAAATCGCATGAATAAACAATCCGCTTCGAAGCTTTGGCTCAAACCATGTGGATTTTGGCGGCATCAGCTTCCCTGCGTCGGCCACTGCAAACAACTCTGCAATGGAAGTCGGATACATGGCAAACGCCACGGCGCAATCCTCATGGACTCTGCGCTCTAACTCCAAAAGTCCCCGGATTCCTCCCACAAAATCAATTCTTGCATCTGTTTTCGGATCTTTGATATTTAAAACCGGCTCCAATAAAAGCTTCTGAAGCAAAGATACGTCAAGGCCGTCCACCGGATCGTCGCTCTGATCGCATTCCCGAATCGTAAGCCCGTACCAGCTTCCGGCAAGATACATAGAGATTTCTCCCTTTTTTTCCGGTTTTTTCGCTCCATCCAGCGCTCTTACGTCAAAAATCTGCTCCACTTTGGAAAGAAACGCTTCTTTTGTATCTCCGCAAAGATCTTTGACTGCCCGGTTATAATCTAAAATCATAAGCTCTTCGTCCGGAAACAGCGCCGACAGAAAATAATTGAATTCTTCCTCGCCCGTATAGTCCGGGTGTTCTTTTC
>CATOKN010000053.1 GCA_951800425.1 uncultured Lachnospiraceae bacterium | reverse complement strand
ATACTGATCAGCGGATTGTCGCAGGTCCATACCACGTAAGGAATATTCAGCGCTGCGCAAACCGTAGTCACAAGCGCAAAATAATTGATCGTAAACACCAGATCGCAATGCTCCGCCCGTATGATTTTCGCCAGCTTCTTTTCAAATTCTTTATCCTCGTCATAATTTTCCAGATCCTGCTCTACCGTCACATACTCATAACCAAGCGCAGAAAACGCTTCGCAGACGTCCGCGTAATTATAAGCTTTCCATCGATATACTAAAATCTTCTTTTTCATCTTGTTTTGCTCCTGAATCCAATAAAATTGCAAGCGCTTTTTCGTATTTTCCGCCCCGGCATCTCTTTTGCTCGCCCGTTGCGCCTTTACATCCGTTTAGCCTTGTCATGTCCATATTATGGCGCAAATCCATAATCTTCACCTGCCTGGCAATCGGATTTTTTTTCAGTCTTTTAATATAATCAAAATAATTTTCTTCGGGAATATGGGTCAGCAGCTCAACTGCCCTTGTAACTTCTTTTGGAAATTCCTGTTCCAGCTCGCTTAACGACAGACTGGTATCTTCTAATACGTCGTGCAGCAGCGCCGCGCAGACAACTTCCTCTTTGGGCATTGCGCCGCATACGGATTCCGCCACATGAAACGGATGAAAAATATACGGCACGCCGCTTTGATCTGTTTGTCCATGATGAGCCGCATAGGCAAGCCGCATCGCTTTTTGCGTCATTGGAGTATATAGCATAACATTCTCCTTTCTTTTGTTCATTATAATCTTTCACAGATTTGTTGACAAGCTGGAAAAAAAAATAAAAATCAATTGCATACAAAATAGATTATGTCAATTTAATTATTTATTATGTAAAATATAATTGACATTTTGCTATTGGTCTGTTATGATTTCCTTACACAATACATTGATTTTTAAAAAAGGAGGCATTTTTATGAGTGGTTTTGATTTCGGGGTTTTTTCCGTATTTTCTACTGTTATTATCATCTATGCCCTGATTACCGTGTTACAAAAAATATTTTTTAAACATGGCAATCCCCCAAAAAAGGAATTTGACGAACGGCAGGAACTCGTACGAAATAGGGGATATAAATACGCCTTTTACACATTGATGTGCTGCACCATCCTAATATCGATCTTTGATATATCAGAAGAACAAACAGACATCCGTTCTCTCCTGACTTTTGCGTCTGTCGGTCTTACAATCATCGTCTACGGCGCTTATACTATCTGGAACGACGGGTATCTTACTTTGCAGGAAAATCCCAAAAGCGCCCTCTGGATATTGTCTATCGAATGTATTCTTACGCTTCCTCTGGGGACCGTCATGCTTCTTGACGGTTACGCTATGAATCTTTCGCTTTTTGAGCCGCTTTTTTTGCTGTTTTCCGGCTTTATGTCTCTTATTCTGGTCGTTCTTATTCTGTTAAAACAGGCTTACCGTAAAAAAACGGAAGAACCGGAGGATTAAATGAAAAATCTGAAGCTAAAAGCTGCAAGAGCCGCGCTTGATCTCTCGCAGCAGGAACTCGCGGACATCGTTTGCGTATCAAGACAGACGATCAGCGCCATTGAAAAAGGCGACTATAACCCCACCATCAACCTTTGCATCGCCATATGCAAAGCTCTTGGAAAAACGCTGGATGAATTATTCTGGACAGGAGAATTCTGAAAAAATGCCAGGCATTCTTACGCAGCCTGGCATTTTCTTTTCTGTTTCTCCTAATCTTTCTGAGCGGCAAAAAATTCTTCCAGCGATCCAAACGTATATCCAAGCTCTTCCCATTTTGTCAAAAGCTCGTCAAAAATATCTCCGTTTGTCTTTGAGGTCGCATGCAAAAGCACAATCGCTCCCGGATGGATTCTGGGCAAAAGCTTGGCATAAGCCTCTTCTGCCGTCGGCTGGTTATCCTGGTACCAGTCCACATAAGCAAGGCTCCAGAAAAAAGTATGGTACCCAAGCTGTTTTGCCATTTTAAGATTCTCCGTATTATATTTTCCCTGAGGCGGGCGGTAAAGCTTTGGCATTTCTTCTCCCGTAATTTCTTTATAAAGATTTGCCACGTCGTCCATTTCTTTTTGAAAGGAAGCCAAATCTCCGATTTGAGACATATCCGGATGGTGGAACGTATGATTCCCTACCAAATGGCCCTCCTCCTGCATACGTTTTACAATCTTCGGCGCAGTTTCCAAAAAATTTCCCACAACAAAAAATGCGCCCTGTGCTTTGTGCTTTTTCAACGCGTCCAGAATTTTTTCCGTATTTCCGTTTTCATACCCGCAGTCAAACGTCAGATAAATCGTCTTTTTTGCAGTATCTCCGACATAAAATGCATCGTACTCTTTTAATTCTTCCGCACTGACGTTTCCCACGGGAGCCTCTCCCTCCGTTCCAAATCCAAGCCCCCAGTTCTCCGTTTCATCTCTCATAAAAGGAGAGCCGCTAAATACATCTACAATTTTAGCAGCCCCCGCTCCTGCTCCATACATAAACAGAAAAAGTAACATCAGCAACAGCGTTTTCTTATACTTCATAGACACCCTGCAACTTCTTTTTCTTCTATTTTATGAAACAGTTCTTATTTCATTCTTTTTTTTTGACTATTCTTTCCCGTTCCAGCAATACGTACATAATTTGCACTTGTCTATGCCTACGGAATCCATCATATCATCCAGCCGGTTATATCTTAACGTGGTAAAATTCAATTCTTTTCGAATTTCCTCTACCATCTGTTCATATTTTTCCGATTCCGGGTCCGCATACTCTTTTAATATCTCTTCCGTTATGTTTCCGTGTTCCAGTCGATCAATCATCCGGCGGGTAATCAAATCCATCTCCGAAGTGGAACGGGAAAAATTCAGATATTTACATCCGTACAAAAGCGGCGGACACGCCGGACGGATATGTACTTCTTTTGCACCGCTCTGGTACAAAAACTCTGTTGTTTCCCGAAGCTGCGTTCCTCTTACAATAGAATCGTCGATTAGCAGCAGACTTTTATCCCGGATTAAATCCTCCACTGCAAGCAGCTTCATCTTCGCAATTAGATTGCGCTGGCTCTGCATGGTAGGCATAAAGGAACGCGGCCAGGTCGGCGTATATTTTATAAACGGCCGGGAAAACGGAATGCCTGATTCATTGGCGTATCCTATCGCATGCGCCGTACCGGAATCCGGTACTCCGGCCACAATGTCCGGTTTTACATTGTCGCGTTCGGCCATTTTTTTCCCACAGTCGTAACGCATCTGCTCGACGCTCGTTCCCTCGTAAGAACTGGACGGATAGCCATAATAAACCCATAAAAACGTGCAAATCTTCATATCGGAATTGGGTTCTGACAAAGTCACGCAGTCCTGATCCGTAACGATTACGATTTCTCCCGGGCCAAGCTCTTTTTCATCCAAATATCCAAGATTTTTATAGGCGAAATTTTCAAAAGAAATACAGTAAGCTCCCTCTTTCTTTCCAATCACGACAGGCATTCGGCCATACTTATCTCTGGCTGCATAAATCCCCTTTTCGTTCATCAAAAGAATAGATACGGAACCGTCCACCGCATCCAGCGCAAACCGGATACCTTCTATCAGATTTTCTTTCTGATTAATCAAAGAAGCTATCATCTCCGTTGCGTTGATGTCCCCTCCGCTCATCTCCAGGAAATGAGAATGCCCGTTTTCAAACAGCATTTTTGACAATTCTGTTACATTATTTATTTTGCTGACCGTAGTAATCGCGTATGTTCCATGATGGGAACGAACCAAAAGCGGCTGCGGTTCATAATCGGAAATACAGCCGATGCCAATTGTACCCGACATTTTCTGCACGTCTTTGTCAAATTTGGTGCGGAACGGCGCATTTTCGATATTATGAATCGCGCGGTCAAAACCATGTTCTCCATATACCACCATTCCTCCGCGCTTTGTTCCTAAATGAGAATGATAATCAATTCCAAAAAACAAATCAAATACGCAATCCTGCCTGGATGCTACGCCAAAAAAGCCTCCCATATGTCTTTCCTCACTTCTTTCTGAATATAAACTAAAAAACAATCGTGCCATATTTATCATAATCGTTCCACAGATAATTGTAAATATTTTTGTAAAAACTTTACATAAATTCGCAAATAGCAAACGCACCTTCAGACAAAAAAGTCTAAAGGTGCGAAATGTTATCCTTCGGAATGAATGGCATTCACCGGACATCCGTTGATGCACGCTTCTACAGATTCTTTATTCGTCTCCGTAGTATCGGCAACGCTGACCGCCTTGCCATCGCCGTCCATCTGAAAAACTTCTGGTTCTGTGGAAGCGCATAATCCACAGCCAATACACGTATCTTTATCTACGACAGCCCGCATAATTTTCCTCCTTTTTCTTTCTACAATCATAATATTTTCCAAAAAGAGGAATTTTATACCTTTCTTTTTATGCTTTTTTCATTGCTTTTAAAATTGAGCCGATTTTTGGCGTCGTACCGTAGAGTAATACGCCCACGCGGTAAATTTTTGCGGAAATAACGCCGATTGCCACAACGCTTCCAATCAAAACTCCAATGGAAATTGCAATTTCATAAAACGGCACCGTACTCATTGCAATACGGGTAAACATCGCCATTGGAGAAAGAAACGGCACGTAAGAGCAGACGCGCATCAACAGGCTGTCAACATTTCCATTCGACATGGACATCATGACAACGATAAATCCTGCGACAAATAACAACGTCACCGGCATAACGGACGTATTGATGTCCTCCAGCTTTGAAGCCGTTGAACCAATCGCCCCAAACATAAACGCATAAATAAAAAATCCCAGTACAAAGAAAATCAGCATATAGACAAGAAGATCCGGCGGCATGTCAAATACAGACGCCACAATCATATTGCCCTCCCAGTGGCTCCGGTTGATATTGTAAAACAAAATAGATGAGCCAAACACCACCAGAAGCTGGATAAATCCCGCCAGACACGAAGCGACTACTTTTCCAAACATCATGCTGACCGGCCTTGCGCTTGTAATCAAAAGCTCCATCGCTCTTGAGCTTTTCTCCGTCGCCACATTTGTCGCAACCATCTGGCCATAGAGCAAAATAACCATATACAGCGCAAAAATCATAATATACGTATAGAAAAAGTTCTGCATCTGATCTTTTCCAAGACTTTCTGTCTCATGGCTGATCTGCACCGCAAGAACTTCTCCCGCCGCCTCAAGAGACATGCCGCCCTCTATCATGGCGTTCATCCCATACATGCTTTTTAAAACTTCATCCGCCACACCTGTATTCGCGTCATACAAAGAAAGGTTATTCACATAATACGTATAGGAGGTCGGGCTGTCTATTACAAAGGCGCATTCCGCCATGCCCGAAACGACTTTTTCCTTAACAGCCTCCTCATCTTCTTCCGTAACTTCTACCTCATAGTCTGCAAAAGCCGCGGAAAACGACTCCTCAATCACCTCGGGATTTTTCAGATTTTCCATGGAAAGCAGCATCAGGCCCTCTGTCGAAGCGCTTTCTTCCGCATCCGAATCTTTATCTCCGACAGCCGTCATAATGTTTGGAAAAAACATAACCACTGCGATTGCCGCTGCCAGAAAAACGGTAATGCCTACAAATATTTTATTTTTCAGATAACTCATTAGCTCAAATTTCAATATTGTTCCAAACTGTTTCATCGCTTTTCTCCTTAATTCTGATCTCCTGCATATTCCACAAAAATGTCATTTAACGACGGTTCAAACACTTTGATTTCATCAATATCGTACGATTCTGTCAGACGCCGCATCATCTGCTGCTTTTCTGCGGGGCTTGAAAGCTGCACAAATAACTCTCCGGTATCTTTTTTCGTGCAGCAGGAACCAAGCTCTTTTTGAATTTCCGCCGCATGTTCCGAACGCACGACAAGCTTATCCCGTACGTAATTATGCTTGATTTCATGAATTTCTCCGCAAATGGCTGCTGCTCCTCCATTTAAGATGGCAATGCTGTTGCAGAATTCTTCAATGTAATTCATCTGGTGGCTGGAAAAAAGAACGATTTTCCCTCTGGAAATCTCTTCTTTTACCACGTCTTTTAACAGCATGGCGTTCACCGGGTCAAGGCCGGAAAACGGTTCGTCCAAAATTACAATATCCGGATTGTGGGCAAGCGCCGTTACAAGCTGTATCTTCTGCTGATTTCCTTTGGAAAGGGTATCCAGACGCTTATTCCTGTATTCTGTCATTTCAAGCTTTTCCAGCCAGTAATCAATGGCTCTTACCGCTTCCTGACGCTTCATTCCGTTTAACTCCGCAAAATATAAAAGCTGGTCAATGATTTTCTTTTTGGGATACAATCCGCGTTCCTCCGGCAGATACCCCATGCGGAGCTTTTGATAGTCAATCGGTTTTCCGTCAATTAAAATTTTACCGCCGTCCGCGCCAAACACATTCATCAAAATGCGGATGGTCGTCGTCTTTCCCGCGCCGTTGCGGCCAAGGAGTCCGAAAGCTCTCCCGCTTTCCGCAGAAAAAGAAATTCCCTTTAAAACTTCCTTTTCCCCAAAGCTTTTCCTAATGTTCTGTAATTCCAGTCTCATAATTTTCCACCGCCAAATCTTTTTTATTTTTATTAAGCTGAAAAAGAAGAACCGCAATTCCTGCCAAAAGAACTATTGTTACGGCCAGTCCTCCCTCAAGCCCAAAACTTCCTCCATGAAAAATTTCCCGGCCCCCTGTCAGAGAAGCGGAAAATACCGTACAGGACGTCTCCATCCCGCTGACTTTGATGCCGTACACATTTCCCTGCACCAGGTTCCATACGGAATGCAGCGCGCCGATCAGCCATATGTTTTCCGTTTTGATAAAGCAGACGGAAGCAAAAATCCCAAATAAGAACAGATTCAGAATCGGCAAAAGCCCAATTCCCGGATTCAGAAGATGAAGCGCCGCAAACGCCGCCGCATTGATAAATACAGCCGCTCCCATAGAATATCTGCGGCCAAAAGACACCATAAAATAACCGCGGCACAAAACCTCCTCAGCCATTCCCTGAACCATATACCCTGCGGCAAACAGCAGAAAAGAAGACAATACAAAGGAACCGCCGCTTCCGCTAAGCTTTATGGAGCCTGTCAGCATGCAAATCCCAACCGCCGCGGAGAACATCAGAAATCCAATGAAAATTCCTTTGACGTACGAAAGCCCGCATCTCTCTTTTTCAAAGCCAAGCGTAGAAAGCCTTCGCTTTTGAAACAGTCTGCAAAAAAGCAGGACAAGAAAAATCATAATGCCTGTTGCAAACAAAGAGAATATGGTAAACAAATCGGAATTGACCGCCAAATAGGCCGCTTCCTCCGCACGTTTAACGTCGCCGGAAGCGATGGCGTCCAGATAATTCGAATCCTGCATCAGAAAAAACGTCTGAAACGGAAGCGACAGCATGACTTCTCCAATTGTACAGACCAAAAATACCGCAATAAAAACCAGAATTTCCAATGCCCAATGCATGCCTTTTTGAGATTCCCTTGCAAGAAGAACTGCTTTTGGGGGTTTTAACATGGATTCCATTTCTCACCCTCCCAACTCAATTTCCGTCAATTGTAGCACAAAATTACAGGCGGTTCAACATTAGTCATCTTAAGTTTTTCTTATGATTTCACGCGAAAAATATGCTTTGTTAATTATCTTCCTCCCCTGCAGTTTCTTCCTTCCCGTCGTACGGGTCTTCGACCGGCTTCCATGCCTGGCCAAAATTTACATCCTTAAACAAAGAGGCAAGACCGCTAATCTGCTTTAAACGCAAAATTTCATCTTTATCCATGCCAAGATGCCTGGACAGCCACGCGTCGCTTCTGCCAAGCTCATGCAGCTCTTTGACGATATTGCTCATCAATTCCACATTGTGCGAACCGCGCGCGCGGTTATGGCGTATCGTACTCGCCATCCGGCCGGCCAAAGGCTTGTCGATAACCGCAACCGGCAGCATACCATGCTCCCGCTCATAAATATCCGGATATTCTTTCATCACCCGCCAGCGGTGAAAGCCGTCTACGATTGCATATAAATCTTTTTTTACGGAATAATAACAGACGATCGGCATCGTATAGCCATCCTCTTTGATGCTGTCATAAAGCAGCTTCATTTCCGGAGGCGCAACGCTGTTCGGATTGTATGTATTTGGCACAATCTTTTCAAAAGGTACGGAAATCACCTGATATGCCGGACTTTTAAATTCTTTATTTTTCATTGATCATTTCTCCATATTTTCTTTTGATTTTATCAATTCGTTTCTGATCCTGGCGCGTCAGCCCAAAACCCATAAAACGACAGCTGTGATCATTTTTCAAAATACAGTAGCACATCCGCTTCCAGCTTGGAATGTCTTTTGTGGATTTAATGTCGTCCGTATCATCGGGAATGTCCCCGACAAAAACAATTCTGGAATTTTTCATCAGCGTATAATTCGACACGCCGTTTCTGCGAATATTATATCCATGATCCATCAGCTCCTGAATCACCGTCTCATCCAGCCCGCCGCCCGTCTCCTGCCAAAATGCAATCGAAGACTTGAACTTTTTTACATAGTTATATCCATTCCTTTCGCTTCGCTCAGGCACAAAACGTAATGAAAATGGTTTCCCTGAGCGTATTTTTTCTTTATAATTCTTCTTGTAGGGAACTCGGTATACTACAAATCACGGGGAGGTGAGTGGGCTGTCCGGCTTGCCGGATGACCGTAT
>CATOKN010000052.1 GCA_951800425.1 uncultured Lachnospiraceae bacterium | reverse complement strand
TTTCCACTGTCTCCAAAAAAATACCAGATCCCGGCCGCCGCCGCTGCCGCAACCAGTATCGCCCCAACTATAAGTGCCGTCTTCTTTTTACTCATACTGCCTCCTGTCCGCATCTGCCCCCTGGCTCTATCTTAACCATGCAAAAAATGGCCCAATCTCAATCATGTTAGTAACCATCTTATCATTATCTTTCTGTAATTACAATTAAATTTTCTTTAAAATTGTGTGTCCAAAGTTTCTAAAGAGACAGAGCGTCCCGGGAAAATTATCTGTTTTCAGACATAAAAAGAGCCGCTGCTTCTCAGGATATTCCCTGCATATTTTGCAACAGCCCTTTTCTTTCATATTTTTTACATATTTCCTGTTTCAATTTTTATACTGCTTCGATTTCTTCAATGTCCTCCACCGGCTCTTTTAATCCTTCAATCACAATGCCATTCTTTTTGGCGTAATCCCAAAGCGCGGCATGAATCGCTTCTTCGGCCAGAAGCGAACAATGCACTTTGACCGCAGGCAGTCCGTCCAAAGCCTCCATTACCGCCCGATTCGTAACTTTCAGCGCGTCCTGCACCGTCTTTCCCGTTACAAGCTCTGTCGCCATGCTGCTTGTGGCAATCGCCGCGCCGCATCCAAAAGTTTTAAACTTCGCTTCTTTTATGACTCCGTTTTCATCAATGTCCAGATACATCCGCATAATATCTCCGCATTTTGCGTTTCCAACGGTTCCAACGCCTTTGGCGTCTTCTATTTCTCCCATATTTCTTGGGTTTTTAAAATGATCCATTACTTTTTTGCTATACATGGCGCATCCTCCTTTGCTTCCTTTTTCAAAAAATCTTCGTACAGCGGCGACATATTTCGCAGCCGCTCTATCGTCTTTTTCAATTCCTCCACGACAAAATCCAGTTCTTCTTTCGTCGTCTGCTCCGACAGCGTAAGGCGCAGGGAACCATGCGCAATCTCATGAGGTCTTCCTATGGCAAGCAGCACATGAGACGGATCTAAAGAACCCGACGTGCATGCCGAACCGCTTGAAGCGCAGATTCCCGCTTCGTCCAGAAGAATCAGCATGGATTCTCCCTCAATAAACCGGAAGCAAAAATGCGCGTTGTTTGGCAGCCGGCTCGTCCTGTGTCCGTTTACAACCGTAAACGGAATCTCTTCTTCTACTCTGGAAATCAGATAATCCCGCAGACGCGTCTCTTTTTCCATCGTTTCAATCATCTTTTCTCTGGCCCGCTTAGACGCCGCGGCAAACCCTGCGATTCCCGGCACGTTATGCGTCCCGGCGCGTTTTCCGCGCTCCTGGGCTCCGCCATGGATCAAAGATGAAAGCTTAACGGACTTTCTTGCATAGAGAAAGCCTACTCCTTTTGGTCCGTGAATTTTGTGCGCGCTGGCGCTTAATAAATCAATCTTCATTTCCTCCACATCCAGCGGAATATGTCCAAATGCCTGAACGGCGTCCGTATGAAAGAGAACGCCGGCTTCTCTTGCAATTTCCCCGATTTTTGCAACTGGCTGAATGGTTCCGATTTCGTTATTTGCGGCCATAATGGAAATCAGGATGGTATCCGGCCGAACAGACGCCCTAAGCTGCTCTAAGTCCACGATTCCGTCTTCATTTACATCCAGATACGTCACGTCATATCCCTGCCGCTGTAAATATTCAAACGTATGAAGAACGGCGTGATGTTCTATTTTTGACGTAATCAAATGCTTTCCTTTTTCTTGGTAAGCTTCGGCCGCCGCTTTTATGGCCCAGTTGTCCGCTTCGCTTCCTCCGCCTGTAAAATAAATTTCCTGCGGCTTCGCGCCGATTGCAGACGCAAGCTCTACTCTGGCCTCTTCTACCACGCCGGCGCTTTTTTGCGCGAACTGATAAATGCTGGACGGATTGCCGTAAAATTCCGTAAAATAAGGCTGCATTTTGAGAAATACTTCCGGATCGAGCCGCGTCGTAGCGGCATTGTCCAAATAAATGAGACGTTTCATTTGATCCCCTCTTTTCCTTTTATAATATATATTTTTCCTATATGATAACTATGATTAATGTTTTGGAAAAAGGTCTGCCTCATCGACAGACCTTTGTTCTGTGTGTACAGTCTAACACCTGTTTCCCATTCTGTCAAGCAATATTCTAATTGCTCTGCGCAGACAATGTGACGGGAATTTCTTTTTCCACATAAGCGCCGTTGTTAATAATCTGCACGGTAATCGAAACCGTATCTCCTACCTGATAACTGCTGACGCGGCTTTTCAGCTCTTCCATTGATTTCACATCTTTTCCGTCAACTTTTGTAATGATGCTTCCCGCCATAATGCCGGCTGTTTCTGCGCCGCTTCCCTCTACGACCTGAGCGACATAGACGCCGTTCGGCATATTATATTTGCCGGAAAGATCGCTTGTAACATCCACGCCGTAAATACCAAGGTAAGGACTGCCCGTCGTCGTAGTCTTTCCATGTGCAATCAAATCCTCAAGAATCGGTCCTGCCGTTGCCATCGGAATTGCAAATCCCATACCCTCCACATCGGTATCGGAGTATTTGGAAGAATTGATGCCAATGACTTCTCCCTTTGTATTAATCAGGGCTCCTCCGCTGTTTCCCGGATTGATTGCCGCGTCCGTCTGAATCAGGCGGCTGGAAATCGTCTGTCCCGTCGTTTCATCCTGGAACGCCACTTCCCTGCCCAAAGCGCTGATTACGCCGGTCGTAACCGACTGTCCATATCCGAGCGCATTGCCAATCGCAATCGCGGCGTCTCCTACGGCAAGCTGTTCCGAATCTCCGAGCGCAGCAAGCTTTAAACTGTTTAACGTCTCTTCCTGCAAATCGGACAAAGCAACCTGAATCACCGCCAGATCATTGGACGGAGCCGTTCCCCGTACTGTGGCTGAAGCCGTTGATTCGTCAGAAAACTGCACCGTCAGCGCATTTGTGTTTTCCACTACGTGATTGTTTGTGGCAATATATAAATAGTTTTCATCTTTATTTACAATGATGCCGGAACCGCTGCTCTCGCTCTCAAAAGTCTGTCCCTGTCCGAAAAAACTCATGATTTCCTGCTGCGTCATTCCCGTAATTGCCACAACGGAAGGCATCACATCTTCTACAACGCCGGAAATATCTGTGGAAACAACCGAGCCGGACGCCGTGCTTGTCGGCTGTATTTTAGACGAACTGATTTCTTCTTCCGTCGCTGCTTTTGCCCGATCCGTTCCAAGAAAATGATCCGAAAAATAATTTGCCCCGGAAAACGCCGTCCCTCCAACGACGCCAAATACCAATGCCAGCGCCGCGCATTTTGTAAGCTTTCCAAAAAAACGATTTTTACCCATAACATCTGCTCCTTTCGCTTTTCTTATCGTAATATATCAAAAATCTTTTTTGTTTACAAGAAGCAGTTTAAAACATAATTATGTTCTGTTTTTGATGAATTTATGAAAAAAATATGTTTTCCATAATTCTCATTAGAAATAATTGACGCAAAGAATTGCAAGTCCCAAAACGGCAAGAATCGCTCCCGTCACCCGATTCAACGTCGCCGCGTTTGCCCTGTTGGCAAATTTCGCGGCAATCCTCGCCCAAAGCAGCGTAGATGCCACGCAAACCGAAAGGCAAAAAATATCCGGCATCCCGCCGATGGCAAAATGACTGACAGCTCCTGTAAAAGCCGTAAACGTCATAATAAATACGCTTGTTCCAACCGCCGTCTTCAGTTCATATCCAAGAACCCCCGTTAAGAGCAGAAGCATCATCATGCCGCCGCCCGCTCCGACAAATCCGCAGATAAATCCTACCGCCATGCCGCAGATAACCGACTTTACGATTTTCTTTTTTCCATCTGCGGCATTCATAGAATCCTTTGTCGTCATAACCGGCTTTACAATAAATTTAACGCCTAATAAAAACGTCATCCATACGGAAAAGCTTCCCATCGCCGCATTTGGCACGCGGCTCGCCACAAAGCTTCCGGCCAGCGTAAAGAGCAACACCATCACCATCATGACAAAACCATTTTTTATGTCAAGATTCTTGTTTTTACCGTAAGTATACGCGCTTGCGGCGCTTGCAAGCACGTCGCTTGCCAGGGCAATGCCCACGGCTTCATAAGCGGGAAGCCCCAAAAAAGTAATGAGCATCGGACTGATGACCGCCGCCGCGCTCATGCCGGCAAACCCTGTGCCAAGCCCGGCCCCGATTCCCGCAAGAAAGCACACGAAAAATCTGTACATGAATTTGCCTCCTTTTTAATGCTTTTTTATATTTTCCATCATCTGCGTCGTACAGCGCTTCATCGCATCCAGATCTCTTTTTGGAATGCCCTGAAAAATCGCAGCGATAAACGTCTGCTGCGCCGCCTGTCCGTCCGCAATTATATCCGAAGCCGCCTCCGTAATTTTCAGATGAACTGTTTTTCGATTGTAATCCGCATATGTTTTTTTCAGAAAACCTCTCTGCTCTAACATTTTTATGGAAACGGACACCTGCGACTTTGACAAATACCTGACCTCGACAATATCGGAAGCCGTGTCGTACATGGGATTGTTGGCCAAAAACAAAAGTATGTCCAGCTCCATGCGCGTAATTTCATGTTTTTCGCAAACTTCTTCCACATATCTGGAATAAAACGTCTTAATGGCATTCTGATGTTCCCATGGATTGATTGTCAGCATATCATCACCTCTTTTGTTCTTTTTAGAACTATTTTATCACAAATATGGAAAAAGTCAATCGCTTTTTATGATGTTTGACAGGTTCTGAAAATGAAAAAAGCAGCGGATTTTCTGTTTGGATAATCGCTGCTAAAATAAACCGTATTCCATTTTTTATATCTTTTCTGCATCTAAGCTATAAATATAGAGAAGAAATATGACTTAATCCTCTTTCAAGAAATCAATATACATCTTTATAGCTTCTTCAATTTTCTCCCAATTATTATTAAGTTCCGTATATAATCCTGTTTCACCAAGCCCAATCATATGATAGAGCGCCAAAAGCAATTCCGTATTCAGGAAGCGATCGCTGCAATCAGCAATCTTATCTTCTCTTAAAATCTGCGGAAAACGAAGTTCTTTTATAACCTTTTTTGAGAAACAATACTCTAACAAATTCAACGGGATATTGTTTCTTCGATTTTCACCCAGTAATTCTCTTGCTATACGAGTTTCAAGCCCATAAATATTTTGAATACCACTATTCCAATCCCAGAATTCAAATGAAAACTCTACTCCATGGGTAATTTCGCAAATCTCCAACGCAGGTTCTTTATCTCCGTAAATATAAAGCCAATATGCTAAAGAACACAGACAACTTGTATCTGAAATACTTTTGTAAGAGCATTTTTGAATCAGTTTTTTACAAGGCTTCGTAATAGTCTGATACGTTTTCTGCGTATTTTTCTTATTATATTGTTCCAAAACTTTTTCAAGTATTGGTACTAACTTGTCATGAAAAAGCTTAATTTCCTGTTGTATTTTATTCATTTTTTCTAATTTCTCGGGTTTTTAATCCATGTCTGTTTCATTCCCTGCATCTGTCTATGCAGTAACCTGCTTTCTGTTTGGCTTTCTTTTGATTCTCAACAGTTGAATAAAATCATCAAACAAACCTCTTGCATATAATGCGCATAATGTTTTGCCGCCCCGACGATACTTGTATTCATATTTCCATGCCCTCCCGCCTTTATTCCATAAACAGTCCATATCATATTTATCCTCAATAAACGCATTGAACTGATTCCAAATATCGTATCGCAATTCCCCCACCAGGGTTGTCATTTCTTCTGCGCAGGTATTCTATCAAGCATACGTCCCCTCCTCTGCAAAATTTTCAGGCGTTTGCTTATTTTAACTTTCCACCTCAGTCAACCTCGACAATCTCTCCCGTCTTCTGATAATGCCTGCAGTCAATCAGTCTCTGATTGGCGGAGCCTTTGAATTTCAGCATAATGCTATGCTCTTCCTCCAGATACGGCCCGTCCACCAGCACGTCGAACAGAGAAAGCAGCGGATCCGTATCTTTTGTATAACATTTCCCTCCAAAGGCAAGATCCCGGTCTAAAATATACCCCGTATATGCCCATACGTCTTTCTTTGGATACCGCTCTTTCAGACGTTTTATAAACGGAAGCAGCGCCTTTTGATTTTCCGGCTCCATCGGATCGCCGCCTAAGAGAGTAATTCCTCTGATATAAGACGGTTCCAAAGATGCGAAAATCTCCTCTTCCACTTCTTTTGTAAACGGCTTCCCATGGGAAAAATCCCATGTTTCCGGCTGGAAACACCCTTTGCAGTGATTTCGGCAGCCGGAAACGAAAAGGACGGTGCGCACGCCTGTTCCGTTGGCAATGTCACAATATTTGATCGCGGCATAATTCATAGATGCAGCACCCTCTCTTTGATTTCCTGCGTCCTGCCCTGGTTCCAGAACTGCGTGCCAATGTAGCCGCAGGTTCTTCTCGCCACATTCATTTTGTCCTGATTGCGGTTTTTGCAGTTAGGGCATTCCCATACCAGCTTGCCGTCGTCATCCGTTACGATATGAATTTCCCCATTATAACCGCATTCCTGGCAAAAATCGCTCTTCGTATTTAACTCCGCATACATAATATTCTCATAAATATGCTGCATCACCGCAAGAACGGCTTCCAGATTATCCGCCATATTCGGCACTTCCACGTAGCTGATGGCCCCTCCCGGAGAAAGCAGCTGGAACTGGGCTTCGAATTTTAATTTGGCAAACGCGTCGATTTTCTCTCCCACGTGTACGTGATAGCTGTTTGTAATATAGTTTTTATCGGTCACGCCGGGAATGACGCCAAACCGCTTTTGCAGACATTTTGCAAATTTATAAGTCGTAGACTCAAGCGGCGTTCCATACACGCTAAAACCAATGTTCGTCTCTTTCTTCCATTCCTCGCACGCATCGTTTAAACGCTGCATCACTTTTAAAGCAAACGGCGTAGCCTCGGGGTCCGTATGGGATTTTCCCGTCATGTACTGCGTGCATTCGCAAAGCCCCGCATACCCAAGAGAAATCGAAGAATATCCTCCGTACAAAAGCCTGTCGATCGGCTCGCCTTTTTTCAGACGGCTCAGCGCGCCGTACTGCCAGAGAATCGGCGCCACGTCCGACGGCGTTCCTTTCAGACGGTTATGGCGGCACATCAAGGCTTCTTTGCAAAGCGCAAGCCTCTCTTCCAAAATCTCCCAGAATTTGTCCATATCTTTTTCGGAGCTGCACGCCGCGTCCACCAGATTTAACGTCACAACGCCCTGATTAAATCTTCCGTAAAACTGATATGCTCCGGTTTCGTTTTTGTAAACATTTAAAAACGACCGGCAGCCCATACACGGATAGCAGTTTCCCTCTTTCAGCTCCCGCATGACTTTCTGGGAAATGTAGTCCGGCACCATCCGTTTTGCAGTACATTCCGCGGCCAGCTTCGTCAAATGCCAGTATTTGCTGTCTTCCGTAATGTTATCTTCCTCCAGTACATAAATCAGTTTGGGGAATGCGGGAGTAATGAATACGCCGGCTTCATTTTTTACGCCGTGGATTCTCTGCCGCAGCACTTCTTCTATTACAAGCGCAAGATCGTCGCGCGTTCTTCCCTCGGGAACTTCATCCAGATACATAAATACGGTTACAAAAGGCGCCTGTCCGTTTGTCGTCATCAGCGTAATGACCTGATATTGAATCATCTGTACGCCGCGGTTAATTTCCTCCAGCACTCTCGATTCCGCTACGTTATTGAGCTGCTCTTCATTTAACGAAATTCCCGCCGATTCAAATTCTTTGCGGACTTCCCTGCGGAATCTGTGCCGGCTCACATCGACAAACGGCGCAAGGTGCGACAGCGAAATGCTCTGGCCGCCGTATTGGGAGCTTGCAATCTGCGCGATAATCTGCGTCGCGATATTGCACGCGGTAGAAAAGCTGTGCGGCTTTTCAATCATCGTTCCGCTGATTACCGTTCCGTTTTGCAGCATCTCTTCTAGATTTACAAGGCAGCAGTTATGCATATGCTGCGCAAAATAATCGGAATCGTGGAAATGGATGATTCCTTTTTCATGCGCGTCTACAATATGCTGCGGCAAAAGAAAGCGGCGCGTAATGTCTTTGCTGACTTCTCCGGCCATATAATCCCTCTGCACGCTGTTGACCGTCGGATTTTTATTGGAATTTTCCTGTTTTACCTCTTCGTTGTCGCACTCCAGAAGCGTCATAATCTGCTTGTCCGTCGAATTGGCCTTTCGAACCAGCGCCCTTTTGTAACGATACGGAATATAATTGCGGGCAACGGAAAACGCATGCTGCTGCATAATTTCATCTTCTACCAAATCCTGTATTTCTTCGACATTCAATGCGCGGCCCATATGATTGCAGGTATTTTCTATGCGGCCGCATATCTCTTTGATCTGTTCTTCTGTCATTTTTTCATTTTCAAGCACGGTATTGTTCGCCTTAATAATTGCGGCTTCAATTTTGGAAACATGATAATCTTCTTCGATTCCGCTCCTTTTAATAATTTTCATAATAACGTCCTTTCCTTGCAAATTCTTGTGCCTTTCTTTCGAAATTAAAGAGATTTTACCATATATAGTATGTGCCGTCAATACGAAAACTATATCTTGTATTTTTTAGATTATATTGGTAATTTGGAAAAATTTTCTGATTTCTCCGATAAAATACAAAGAGCCAAAAACAATCGTTTTCTCTTTTTGTTCTTTTCTATTTTTTTTCATCAGAAACGATGCAAAGACTTCTCCAAAATCCGCTTTCCGCTCTGCCTTGATTCCAAGCTTAAGAAAATGCCCCGCCAAATCTTCCCCCTGCAGCGAACGCTGATTTTCCGGCGTCATGGCAGTTACCTTTTGT
>CATOKN010000051.1 GCA_951800425.1 uncultured Lachnospiraceae bacterium | reverse complement strand
GCATTGGATAGAGATGTGAAGAAACCTCATGAAAATCCAAGCGTCGGAATGATTTTGTGTAAAAATGCAGATACTGATGTTGTAGAATATTCTTTGAGCAGAAGCTTATCACAAGCAATGATTGCAGAATATAAAACAAAATTGATCGATAAAAAAATTCTACAAAAGAAACTTGATGAATTGTATGATATTGAGAAAGAATCAAGAAACTCTCAACAGTAATGAGAGTTTTTGCTTATAGATTCTATCAATCAGTGGGCAGCTATGAAAAATGGCTGCCTATTTTGATTATTTAAAGAAAGCCTGTGTTGCCACAAAGTTGGAATTCGAAAGCCCTTACTTGGACTGGAATTATAGCGACCCTGAAACTGCCGTTCTTGGAGTGGCATTTTTCCGTACAAGTACATCATTCTTTTGTTGACGGTGTGCATATCGGAAAGCTGGCGAATTTATTACAAGACTATCTTGATAAGTTTGAGTGAACAATGAGCAGTAGAGAGGCAGTATGCGAAATGCCGTTATTCCGTGCCGAAGCGATTGATTTTCGTCTGAAAAGAAAATATAATAATATATAGAAGAGAAAAATGCAAATATGCTTTGGAATAAAGGAGAATAGGCATGCTAGATAAGAAGTTTTTAAAGAGGGGAATCAGTATACTGCTGGCTGCGGGATTGGCTGTTACGGCATTGCCAGGGACAAGCGCTTATGCGGAAAACGGACGGCAGAACTCGGATTTTTGGACGGATTTGGAAAATGGGACAGATGCGCCCAAGGAAGAGGTGTCCGCGCGTTTTCTGAAAAAGAAAGGGAAGCTTTCGGCGTCGGGTTATCAGGAAATGGTATGGGTGGACGAAAATGGAAACGAGGTGGAAGAAAGCGCGGATGATTCCGCTGACACAGGCGTTACATACGGGCTGCGGGAGACGTTTCCGTCTCGTTACAGCATGGAGGAGCTTGGGGAGCTTCCGGCTGTGAGGAATCAGGGAAGATGGGGAACGTGCTGGGCGCACGCCGCGTTAAGTTCTATAGAAACCAATATGGTGAAAAAGGGGCTTGTCGGCGCAGCGGACGTGGATTACTCGGAACGCCATCTGGCGTATTTTTCCCACAGGAGAAATAATACGGCCGGAGACGGGGAAGACAATTATGACGATACGTACGGCTGGTATGGCGGAGGCAGTTATTTTCAGGCCATTGCCGAGCTGTCCGGCTGGTATGGAGCCGCTTCGGAAAGCGATTTTCCTTATGATTCTTATGGGGATATGGAAGATTTGACAGAGGATGAGAGAAGTTCTTCCGTAAGCCATATGACGAATGCCAATATTTTAAGTAAGCCGGAAGAGATAAAGCGTTCGGTGATGGAAAACGGCGCGGTAATGTGTTCTTTTCATTCGGGCAGCGGAACATTATCGACGGCCGAGGTCAATGTGTATAATGCCGAGAGACGCGTTACGGATCATGCGGTCAGCATTGTCGGCTGGGATGACAGTTATCCGAAGACAAAATTCGACGATAATGGACGCTCTCCCGCTCAAGATGGCGCATGGCGCTGCCGGAACAGCTGGGGCGGCGACTGGGCGGAAGCGGGATATTTCTGGATTTCCTATGAAGATGCTTCCATTGGCGCGTTTTGCAGCTTTGAAGCGGAGAACGCGGATAATTATGATCATATTTATCAGTATGACGGAGCGGACTATGGCATAGCCATGTCATATGAAAAGGCGGCCAATGTTTTTTGCGCGGAGGGCGCACAAGAGCTGCGGGCGGTTTCTTTTCAGGTTCAGCATGCCTATGACTATGTGATTGAAGTTTATGTGGAGGGCGAGGAAGAAATGACGCTTCCGTCGGACGGCATTTTGCTTTGCCGGCAGCAGGGTTCGTTTGAGTATCCGGGCTACCATTTGATTCCGCTGGATGCGAGCGTGCTTTTAGAGAGCGGCATGAAATATGCCGTAGGGGTTAGATTAACGGATAAAAGCGGCGATACGGGTTTTATTTGCATGGAAATGGGGGATGAATATTCGGCGCAGCCGGGAGAATCTTTTGTTTACTATAATAAAGGATGGATGGATACAACGGAGGCTTCAAATCTGAATTTGAAAAACGTATGCATCAAAGCGTTTACGGACGACGTCGCTTCTATTGACAAATCAAAACTTTTACAGGCAATTCGGGAGTGCGAAGCGGAAAATTTAAAAGAATCGGATTATACGGCAGCCACATGGGCCAAATATCTGGAAATGAAACAGGCCGCGGAAGCGTTATATCAATCGGCGCAGCCGTCGGAACATGAAATCGTAAGTGCGCTTATCAATCTGAAATCAGCCAGAAATGCGCTAAAGCCGGCCGAGGTTTTGATTGCGGATGAAAATTCGTTTGTAAGATTTATCAAAGACATTGAAGCCGGCAGCAGCTATGAGGGACAGACGGTCAGGCTTAGATGCGATTTGGATATGCGGGGAGTGGAATATCATATCTTAAGGATGGGCCAGAAGCTGTTTCAGGGTACTTTTGACGGGGGCGGACATTCCATTTCCAACTTAAGCTGCCGGTACGGTTACAGCTATGGGGGCCTGTTTGGGCAGATTGGAAATCAGGGAGTAGTAAAAGATCTGATTCTTTCCGATGTGGAGGCATTGGAGCTTTCCGGAAGCTTTTCGGGAGGAATCGCAGGAATTAACGAGGGAACCATCCGCGGCTGCAAAGTTACGGGGGAAAATCTGGAATTTGCGTCTTCCAATACGGGAGGAATTGCCGGAAGCAACAAAGGAACGATTGAAGACTGCGCAGTGGAGGGAAGCTTGTATTTTACCGGAGATACGGGGCAGTCGGGAGGAATCGCCGGAAGCAATGACGGACGGATTGCGCGGTCTTTCGTCAGTGGAGAGATTGTTTTTCAGAATCAGACGGATTCTGCGCACTGCGTGGGAGGAATCGGAGGATTCAACAGAGGAACGATGGAAAAATGTTATGTGAGCGGGGAAATCAATTCTGACAGCATGGTTTCCATAGGAGGCATTGCAGGATACAGTTATCCGGAATCCGTAATCAGACAATGCTATAATCTTGCGGCAATCAAAGGAAATCCGGTAAATGATGTAAAGACGGGAGGCATCGGCGTTTACCTGTACGGTACGACAAGCGGCTGCTACAATTACGGAACGATTCTAAGGACAAATGGTGCGGCGCAGGGCGCGATTTACGTCTATAAAGGAACCGGCACGGTTTCCAATTGCTATTATCTGGATGTCAGCAGCGATAAAGGAGGATACAGCCCCAGACTTTCGGCGGGAAAATTGACTGTGGAGGAATTTGCGTCCGCAAAAGCGGCGTATTACTTAAACAGCAGCGGAGGAGAGGGGCAAAATACATACGAGTGGTCCCAGTCAAATGAGACGCATGTTCCGATTTGGGCAGACGGGGAACATGGAGCCGTCATAAAGGTGCAGGTAAGGCAAAAAGAGGGAAGCCAGTCCCAGGCGTCGCTGCATGGAGTGACGGAGGGCGTGTTTTATGAAACTGCCGGCACAAAAGTCAGAGTTTTGACAGATCAGAAAGAACAAAAGCCGGGGTATGCGTTTGCGGCGCAGGTAAGCGGGCTTGTCCGCGCGGAGGATGGCGACGATTTATATATTTTGCCAGAAGCGGACGTCACAGCGGAAATAGACTGTCAGATGTCAAAGGTTTTATATAAGATTACGTATCATTTTAACCGGGGAACCGGGACGGGACAAAACGCGTACGATGTGGAATCGCGAGTGGAGCTGATGGATCCGGTAAGAGAGGGAGCCGAATTTTTAGGATGGTACGACAATGCGGAATGCCTGGGAGAACCGGTGAAAGTGATTCCGGTTGGAAGTACCGGAGATAAGGAGTTTTGGGCAAAATGGCATCGGGACGGGCATGAAGTGGTATTTCCGCAGAAAAAAGGATATGAAATCGAATCCTGCGACGGTTATACCAACGGAAAAATAGAGGACAACGGGTCGTATTTGTTTACGGTGCGCGCGGCAGACGGCTACGACATTTCCAATCTCGTTATTTTATATGAGGGAACGCCCCTTGGTTCCGTTGACGGCGTTTACCGGATTGACCATATTGCGTCAGATATAGAAGATATTTCGATTGAGGGAATTTTGCTGGCTGCCGGAAATTATACGATGGAGAGCTACAATGGATATGTAGGAGAAACCTGCGCGCTTAGGCCGGCTGCTCCGGCTGTCGGAATTAAGCTTGTGGGAGACGGCGAGTTTGGGGAAAGCATTACCGTAAATACGGAGGAAGAAATACAGATTGTAACCTGCGACGAGGAAGAAAATGTCAGCGGTGCGGAGACGGTTCGGTTCCGACGGGATTTACAGGCGCCGGAATATGTTTCCAATGAAGTTTTGCCGCACGGCGCGGGGAAATATATCAGCGGCGTTTCTGTCATGATTCATGCGGCAGATGAAGAAAGCGGCATATCGGAGTATTCCTTTGACAACGGGCAAAGCTGGCAGAAAGAGAATTTGTATTACGTTCCGTGCGGGGAAACCGCGTCTTTATTTGAACGGACCATCCTCATTCGCGACTATGCGGGAAATACGCAGCAATGTCATTTGGAGATTGAAGTTCCCGCTCTGTTAAAGTGCGGTTCCAAAATTACGCTGAACGCGGAAAAAGCGGCGTATCTGCTTGGAACGGACGTTTCGCTAAACGCGGAAATCACATTTGAGGAAGACGTGGAGGGAGTCTCTACATACGGAATGGTGCGTATCGTTTCGGCTGACGGAACAGAGCTTGGAACGGCAAACGTGACCAGGGCAGACGGTCAGAAAGGAACGGCAAAAATTGTTTTGTCAAAGGAAGCGCTGCCGCAATCGGGAGAGTTGGCAGTCCGGGCCGTATACGACGGAACAGATACGATTTTTCAGGACAGCGAATCGAATGTATGCCGTGTGACGATCGCATACGCAGCGATTTCAAATCCTGTGTTTTCCGATGTGCAGACGGCGCAGGGAAGTGCAGCAGCAGCCGGGGCGGGCGTCCTTGGCGAACAAATACTTCCGACTTTTGGGACGGTTGCGGCCGGAGGAAAAACTATTTCTTACCGGATTGCGTGGGATGCGTCCATAACGATTGATTTGACAAAAGAGGGAAATTCCGCAGTTTTTACAGGAACGATTACCTATGAAAATGTACCAGACGGAATTCTTATTCCGGAAAGCCGGATCGTTAAGAGAAAAGTTTCCGTGAAAAAAGCGGCCGTGAGCCCGCCGGCTCAAAAGCCCGTGTTTGCAGACGGGGCGACGCAGGAAGCGCAGGGTCTGGGAATTTACCAGGTGATTGACGCAAAGAAGAAAACGGCGCGTCTTGTCAAAGTAAGCAATCCAAACATCGTCAGGCTGAAAGTTCCCGCGACAGTAAACATTTGCGGCGTAACGTGCAAAGTTACGGAAATCGGAAATCAGGCCGCAAAAAACTGTAAAGGGCTCAGACAGGCCGTACTTGGAAAGCATGTAACGAAAATCGGAAAACAGGCGTTTTTCAACTGCAAAAAATTGAAGACCATACAAATCGATGGAAAAACGATAAAAACCGTGGGAGCGAAAGCGTTGAAAAAGACGGCGGGAAATATCAAAATCCGTGCAAAGAAGATGAATCGGAAACAAAAGACGGCACTTTTAAAAAAATTAAGAAAGGCGGGCGTCAGCAAAAAGGCGAAAGTGAAGTAGGGAGCCTTTTTATGAGCCAAAATCCAAAAGAAACGCGCCAATTTGCCAGTATCTGGTATTTTGGCGTCTTTTGCATTCATAAATTGCAAAAAAAAGCATAATATACTTGATTTTAGCTTGTCAAAGGGTGTAAATTATTGTGGGAGCGTGAGGAAGATGTATATTTTATTTTTTATATTATGGATTCTCTTAAACGGACAATTTACATGGGAAATTGCCGGATTTGGGATTGTGATTGCGGGATTTTTGTATGCGTTTGTCTGTAAGTTTCTGGACTACTCGGTGGAAAAAGATAAGCTTTTGTTCCGAAAAATGCCCTATATTCTGGCTTATATCCTGATTTTAATCTGGGAGATTATAAAGGCCAATATGGACGCCATACGATTGGGCCTTAGCTATCGGACGGAAGTAGATCCCGTGATTGTTCGGTTTCGGACGGATTTAAAATCTAAGACGGCAAGGGTTGTTCTGGCCAATTCCATTACGCTGACGCCGGGGACGATTACGATTGCCCTGGAAGAGGACGAACTGATTGTCCATGCGCTCGACGCGGGGCTGATTGAGGGGATTGACGAGAGCATATTTGTGCGGATGCTTCGAAAAATGGAAGCAATGGATGAAAAAATCCTGGGGAAAGGGAGGAAAATGTCATGAATAGTGGGATTGCGTCGTTAGAACAGGCGTACCATATCCTGTTTATGGTTTTTTTGGTGATTCTGGCGATTATGTTTTTCGCCTGTCTGATTCGCGCGGTGATTGGCCCGAGGATGGCGGACCGGATTGTGGCGGTCAATATGATGGGGACAATGGTTATGGTTGCCATTGTGATTCTGGCGGTTATGCTCAAGGAGGGATACCTTGTGGATATTTGCCTGATTTATGCGATGATTAGTTTTCTGGCGGTGATTGTGCTGACCAAAGTATATATGGGCGTTTATATGGAGTGGAAGAGCAAGGAGGGTGAGAAGTTTGGCAGTTATTGAATGGATTCGTTTTTTTGTGGCCGTATTGTTTCTGTTGTCCGGACTGGCGATTTTCTTTCTGGAAGTGTTCTGCACCTACCGGTTTAAATACGTGCTAAACCGCATGCAGCTTGCGGCTACCGGGGATACCCTTGGCATCGGGCTTTGTCTTGTGGGGCTTATGATTGCAAACGGATGGAATATGACGACGGCCAAAATTGCGCTTGTCATTGTCTTTCTCTGGTGCGCGTCTCCTGTGGCTTCGCATATGATTTCCCGGCTGCAGATGTTTACCGACAAGCGGCTTTTGGACCATTGCCGCATTGTTATGATTCGGAAAAAGAAAAAAGACGGGGGAGGAAAGCGCGAAGATGGAACTGTTTAATATGATTTTGCTTGGATTTTTGGTTGTCTGCGCCGTTTCGGTCAGCTTTTCGAAAAACCTGTTAAATTCCATTTTGATTTTTATGTCTTACAGCCTGATTATGTCAATTATCTGGATTCTTCTGGAATCTCCGGATCTTGCGATTACAGAGGCGGCCGTAGGAGCCGGGGTAACGAGCGTTTTGTTTTTTATTACCCTGAAAAAGATTCATGCGTTGCAGCAGGAACCAAAGGAGGAGGAGCCAGGTGAGCAGAATCAGAAAACAGAGTGAGTATGAAAAAACGTTTGCCTTTCATTTTTTCCGCTGGCTTGGCGGGGAAAAGGACGCGTTTGTAGGCAATATGGAGATGAAACCGCAAAAGGAATATGTGGAAGAAGAAGCGACGATTGAGGAGCGCATGAAAGACAGGCAGCAAGTCATAGCGGAAGTCTACGACAGCAGCCACAACAGGGAGCTTTTGTTTTTTAATAAACTATATAAATGCTTCAGCATTGTTTTTTGTATCGCGATTGTGGCCCTTTTGGTGCTTACCGTTTCTTATCTGCCCTCTGTGGGCGGCGCGGATAAGCCGACGAACAACCTTGTGTCGGAAACGTATATTACGGACGGACTGAAAGATACGGGCGCGGTCAATATTGTGACGGGGATGATTTTGTCTTACCGCGCGTTTGATACGTTTGGCGAGACAAATGTGCTGTTTATCGCAACTTGCTGCGTGATGATTATGCTGATGGTGGACGAAGATAAGATTCATTTGAACAAGGAGTCGAACGACAGGGGATTTGAACCGAAAAACGATATGATTTTACAGATTGTAGCGACGCTTCTTGTGCCGATTGTCTTTTTGTTCGGCATTTACATTATTTTAAACGGTCACCTGTCTCCGGGCGGCGGCTTTTCCGGAGGAGCGATGATTGGCGCGGGAATGATTTTATATGTCGCGGCGTTTGGCTTTGAAAAAACGGAACGGTTTTTTAATGAAAAAGTATATAAATGCGTAAAAGTGACCGCTCTAATCTGTTATGGATGCATAGTGACGTATTATTTTCTGACAGGCGCGAACGGGCTTCCCAGCCAGATTCCCCTGGGAGAGGCGGGGAAAATTTTAAGCGGAGGAATTACGCTTCCGATTAATATTTTTGTGGGTTCCGAGGTGGCTTGTACGATGTATGCGTTTTATGCGCTGTTTCGAAGAGGAGGATTGTAATGGGAGAGCATTTGCTTGAGAATTATGCGGAAGTAGTGGCCGTGGCGTTGTTTGGCATCGGCTTTACCAATCTGCTTTTGCAGAAAAATATGATCAAAAAAATTATCGGGTTAAACATTATGGACACGGCGGTCTATCTGTTTCTGGCGGAAAAAGGATATATTTCGGGACATATTGCGCCGATTGTCGTAAACGGAGATTTAAGCCCCGATACTTATATCAATCCCGTGCCAAGCGGGCTTGTGCTGACAGGAATCGTTGTGTCCGTATCGGTTACGGCCCTGATGCTGTCGCTTACCATCCGGCTGTACCGCAGATACCATACGCTGGATTTGGATGAGATTACAATGAGACTTAAGAAGGAAGGTTTATAAATGGAAATCATAAGAAATTTTCCCTGCCTTTCGATTCTGCTGGCCATGTTTTCCGCAATTATCAGTTCGGCGTTAAAAGGCAAATGGGCAAGACGGTTAAATACCTTTGTAGTGACGGCGGTTGGAATTCTGTCAGCCTGTACGCTGTATTTTACGCATGTGACGGGGAAGAGCTATGTGTATGTGATGGGTCATTTTCCGGCCCCTTTTGGCAACGAGATACGGTTTGGTTCCTTAGAAGCGGGCGTGGCGCTTTTCTTTTGCGTCATTATGCTGCTT
>CATOKN010000050.1 GCA_951800425.1 uncultured Lachnospiraceae bacterium | reverse complement strand
CCGTATTAGAAGCGCTTCGTCTGCTGAAAGCCGTGCCAAAGAAAGCGGTTTATATTGGAGATTCCGAAGTGGACGTAGAAACGGCAGCCAATGCAAAACTGCCCTGCATCAGCGTTTTGTGGGGCTTTCGCAGCAAAGAGATACTGACGGCGCACGGCGCAAAGCATTTTGCAGAGTCTGCCGGTGAGATTTTGAAATTGATGGAAGAAATTTAGTGTAAATTCAACAGATCGCAGACTTCGCGGAACGAACGCTGGACGCATCGGATTTTGTCGCAGACAAAGCGGTTTTTATAAAAAAACCGGCAGCAGCGGTTGCGCCGTTTGCAGCTGCATCGGCATTTTCGTCTCATAAAGCTCTCCGAAAGCAGATTTTTATATCTTATGCAGAGGGAGCTTTTTTGTTGCCTCTGGAAGCAATCAGTTTATAAATCGGATTGCCAAGGGAAGAAAATTTTTCTTCATATTCCGTCATGATATTTCCGGCATTCAGAGAAGCGTCATGGTGGAGGTCCCATGTAAAGGCGTCGATATTCCAGCCGGCTTTTGGCAATTCCTGCAAAGAAAACTCAAACAGCCCGCGGTTGTCCGTTTTAAACTCGATGCGGCCAGAGGGCGGTAAAATCCTGTCGTAGCGTTCCAGAAAAATCCGAGAGGTCAGCCGCCGCTTCGCATGGCGGTCTTTTGGCCAGGGATCGGAAAAATTCAGATAAATTCTTTCGGCTTCTCCCTGTGCAAAGACGTCCGGAATCTGCATGGCGTCCATACGGATGAATTTCAGGTTCGAAAGCGATTCTTCATCGGTCTTTTGCAGCGCGCGCAGTAAGACGCTTTCGTAGCGTTCAATGCCGATATAATTGATGTCGGGGTTTTCCCTGGCAAGCGTTGTAATGAATTTTCCTTTGCCCATGCCGATTTCAATATGGATGGGATTGCCGTTTTTAAAAACGTGACGCCAGTTTTCTTTGAAAGCCTCCGGAGAGGAGATGCAGCGGGAGCTTGCCGCAACAGCCTCTTCGGCGCCTTTTATTCTTCTAAGACGCATAGAAATTTCCTCTTTTCATGATAATATGAATAATTATAGCACAGAACAAAATGAAAGATCATCCAATTTCTTATTGCGATTCTAAAAATGTGCGTTTATACTGTATTTAGACAAAATCAGACAAAAAATGGACAAGGAGAGACATACGCTTGAAACGATATAATATATATAGAAAAACAGCCGCCGTATTTTTGGCCGCGGCTCTGATAGCGGTTTCCTTTGCGAAACCAGCGTACGCGGGAAAAGGAAAAAACGCCCAGTACTGGCCGGCCGGCCCGCAGATAGTTTCGGAGGCGGGGATTGTGGTGGAAGCCAGCACAGGCACGATTTTGTATGAAAAGAACAGCCAGACGGCGCATTATCCTGCCAGTATTACAAAGATTATGACGGCTCTTTTGGCCATTGAAAACAGCAGTATGGACGAGGTTGTGACCTTTTCTCATGATTCCGTATACAAGACGGAAGGTTCGGGCATTGCCAGGGATGTCGGAGAGCAGATGACGATGGAATGGTGCCTTTATGGAATGATGCTGGCTTCTTCCAATGAATGCGCTTACGCAATTGGCGAACATGTCGCCGGGTCGATGGAAGAATTTGTCCGGATGATGAATGAGCGGGCGGCTGCGCTGGGATGCAAAAGCACGCAGTTTACCAACTGCAACGGGCTGCCGGATGAGCAGCATTATACGAGCGCATATGATATGGCTCTGATTGCGAGAGAAGCTTATCAAAATGAGACGTTCCGCATTTTGTGCGGCACAAAGACTTATACGATTCCGTTTACCAATAAGCATACGGATGAGGAAACATATCTGCAAAACCATCACCAGATGCTCTATCCGCTGAAAACAAGAAAATATCTTTATGATTATTGCCTGGGAGGAAAGACAGGTTATACTACGGCGGCCAACAGCACGCTCGTGACCTACGCGGAGAAAGACGGCATGACGTTAATCTGTGTAACGCTGAACGCGCCGGGCAGCGGCCACTACGAAGATACGCGGGCTTTATTTGATTTTTGCTTTGATAATTTTAAAGAAATAAACGTCCTGGAACATGAAACGGCTGAATTGCCGCAGGGACAGGCGAGAGGTATTCTTGGGAATCATAAGCCGTTTGCGTCGCTTGACGCGTCGAGCGTCATCGTTCTTCCTATAACGGCTGAATTTAAAGACGCAAAGCCGGAAATCGTTTATGAAGAAAGCGGAGAAGATATTTTGGGAAGCGTTCGTTATACTTATGCGGGCCGGATGGTAGGCGGGGCAAATATTGTAGTTGCGGACGCTTCCGTAGAACCGTTCGAATTCCATGAAAAAGAAGATGAAAAACCGGCGGAAGAGCTTCACGAAAAACAAAAAGAGGCGGAAGAACAAAATGAAACAAAAGAAAAAGAATCGCTTCAGATTGATCTGAGAATGGTTCTCATCGCTTTGAGCGCGGTTTTGGCAGCAGTCGGGCTGATTTTAATTATATGGAAAATATCGGATAATTTTTATAAAATCAGGCGAAAATTTAAAATTGGAGGCAGAACAAGGTCGCCTTATAAAACGATAAAGAAGAATAAGATGTGGAAAAAGCATCGGAAATGGTTTTGATTTGGTAAAAATATAGAAAAATATCTTGAAAGCACACGTGATTTTTGGTATCATTATACTATACAATTGCGCGGCATAATGGGTTTTATGAATACTTTATCCGCTTTTTTTGAGGGTAAAGTGTCCTTTTTTGTTTAAGTGCGCAGACAGATTTGAAAAAGGGAGGGTTGATGTAGCAGATAGAAATATGGATTTGAGAAAGCAGGTAAAGATGCAAAAGTTTTGAGAGGAGGATTTTTTATGAAATTAGTAAAATTCAGGAGAGCCGCGGCGCTCATCCTGACGGTTATACTGACAATCAGCGGCATAAATATTCCGCCATTGAATGTCGGGGCAACAGAGACAGACGGGAGCGGGGCGGTACAAAGCGCTACGCCAAGCACGCCTGCTTCTGCAACAGATCCATGGGCGGGAACGCTTTCAGAGGATGGAACAACTTTAATTTATGGTGATCTGAGTCTGGATGGAGAAGCGAAAGCGTTTGACGGGACAAATTCTGTTGAAATTACAGACCCGGAACAACTTGCGTTTTTTAATAACATGAAAGATTTGGATATGACGATTATGTATCGAATGAAAGAGCCTGGTACAAACAGAAACCATGCTCTGTTTACCCTGAAAGGGGATGACGGCAACTGCATTACGATATATCATAATCCGACTACGAAGCATTTCTTTTTTACGCACAACAAACATAAAGGCCTGGTATTTACTTCGGGCCTGCAAATTGCAGCGGATTTGAAAGACGAGTATATTAAGCTGACATTTTCCTTTACCAGTCTGATCAATGATGTTGCAAGCTCCTATGCCGGATTTGCTGCCAGCGGAGAAAGCGTTCGCGGCGGATCGAATGGACAATATCAGTATTTTTTGTCTCCGGGAAACAATCTTAACGCCTGGAATGCAGAGGGTATATTTGGGCATGTAAAGAAGTTTTTGGATGAGAGCGCGTGGACTGCCCATACGGCTACAATTGGAAGTCCTGCGGGAGAGGGCTATTCTTATGGAAATATTGCAAGCGGGGCTATGGGGGTTCCGCAAAATCTCATCGGCGACATTCGGTACATTGAATTTGGTACTTCCAAATATAGTAATGTAGGCGCAATTGTCGCAAAAAACGATTCCATACACGAAGAGGTAAAAACTGAATTTGAAGCATATATCGCAGCGTGTGAAAAAGAAGTCGAAGGAAAAATGTATACGAAAGAAACCAAGGTTCCGTTTGACGCTGCATTAAAAGCCGCAAAAGAAGAAGCGGCAAAGGCTTTGCCGCAGGAAACGCAGGTTTATAAGAAATACGCGGCTTTAAAGACGGCGAAAGAGGGGCTGGTAGAGCGTTTTGAGAATACGGTTCCGGTTCCTATTGAGGGCGAAATTTCCAGAACGCTGATCAAAGGCAAAACGCTTGTGGTACGCGGTAATGAGATTGCCACAGACGAGGACGGCGACGATTTGCTCATTGCAGACGCGAAGCTTGAAAGCGAAAAGCTGGAGTGCCGCATAGAGGACGGCGCTGCAAAAATAACGTGCAAGGATGACGCTGTCATAGATGATAACGACGCTCCGGAAGAAATTTCTTTTACCATTGAGGATGGGTACGGCGGCTCTGTGTCGAATTCTGTAAAAGTACGGACGGAAAACGGACCTTTAAAATTGGAATATGATTTATCCGGGTATAATTTTAATCCGGGAGGACAAAGTACGTCGCCATATGAGGCGTCCTTAATAGACGCAAGAAAATTATCCCAGTTGGGAGACGCTTTAGAGGCTTCTATTACATTTCGACTGGATCAGAGCAAAACTACGGGACAAGATTACATTTATTTTATGGAGTTATCCGACAGTGAAAACAATTACAGCGCTGAAAATGACAATGCAGGTCTGCGGACTCCGCCGTCATCGGCGATCTGTGTGATTCTGGATAAAAGCAAATCAGACAGGACTACCTTTCATTTGAATACGGGCGCGTATCCAGGAAGCTCGTCATGGAAGCCTGTATTGAATCAGGGTATAAGCGATGGAAAATTTCATACGCTGACGTTTTCTGTTACCAAAGACGGACTGCGCGTGCGTCTGGATGGGCAAAACGGAGCGGAAACAGGCAGCAACGACAGAATGACGAAAGAGTATGTGGCCGGATTTTTTGGTTCGCCTGTGAGCGGAAACAATACTTATACAGACTGGCGTTCCAATATTAATACTTTGGTAGTCGGAGGAGTGGATACATATAGTACGCTGCGCCATACGAATTATGGGAAGTTCGGCGGAGATATTAAAAGTTTAATTATAACGGACGATGCTTATACGCAAGACGGCCTGGCAGCTCATCATGCCAGTCGCGGAGTTGATAAGGCGAAAGAAGAACTGCGTACATTATTTAACAGCGTGTCAGAAGAAGATTATGATGAGGCTGACTGGACCGCATTTATTGAAAGCGAGGCCTATACGGCGGCAAATAGCTTTGTAAATGAAAATGCGACAGTACTTTATGCAGCGGTTCTTTACAATGCGATAGAAGATCTTAAAACAGAAATTAACAATCTGGAAAACCATGGACTGACAGGGCTTGGAAATGGCATCAGAGACGCGGAAAACGGAATGTTTAACAGCGGCACAGACAATACCTGGCTGTTTGGCGGCGGAGTGGAAGCGCAGGGAAGATTTTCAGAAGTTGGAAGTATTCGTAATTATGTAGGACAATTTGAAGAATATATTCGATGGATCCATGCATCCAATTCGAGCGAATGGCAAAAACGCCAGCGTTATGTAGTAAATGTTGGAAAAAATGGAGTCGACGCCGCTGCGTTCGCCGAAAATCTGGACAGCTACATTGAAAAGACAGATCCAAAAGCGATTGCATATCTGATAGGACCGGAAGATTACAAAAAAGGGGAAAGCGGAAAGGCTGCTTTTGAGACGGCGATTCGGACCATAATGGAGAAGTCCCTTGCGGTCAGAGATAACAAAGGCTTTTTCGTAATTCAGATGCCGCATGCAGCGAAAAATGAAGACGAGGCGGCAATCGTTAAGCTTTATGCGAACGCGGCTAAAAATGTGCTGCGCAGTTATATCAGTGCAGATGAAACTTTAAGAGACCGCATTGTATTAGTGGATCATCTTGCAACGACAAATACGGCAAATTTCAAAACAAATTATCTGACAAAAGACGGATGGTTAAATGCGGGCGGACATATACAGATTGCTAAGGAGCTGGCAAAGGCTACGTTTGGTAGCGACAATGCTTTTCCAGCCATTACGAACTGGACGAGAAAAGAAGCTCCGGAATCTTATGCCGGGATTCGGCCGACGGTAACGGCAGAAGGAAGCGGAAAGCTGAAAATAACGATTCCTGAAAGTGTTTCAGGTGAAGTTTCAGAATGGAAGTATATTCTTGAAGTTGGGGAAATGGAACTTTCGGGAACTGCTAAGGAAGAAGCAGGCAGAACATTCACAATTGAAGGTGTTCCGGAGGGAAATGACTATGTTTTGCACCTGTTGTCTTCGGATGGAAGTATTCAGCTTGCAAAAACTTATGGAACGGTATCGGCAGGAAATCAGGGAGGCGCGGCAAGCCTTACAGATTTGCAGCAGAAAATCCGCGAAAAGGCAAATGATAAAACAAAATCGCTTACATGGCTGTTTATGGGAGATTCGATTACTCACGGAGCCAAGCATACGAATGGTTATGACGGAATCGCGCAGATTTTTGAAAAGTATCTGAAAGAAGATCTTGGCAGAACAAACGATATTGTAGTTAATACGGCTGTTTCCAGTGCAAAGGTAAGCGATACTTTGACAAATATCGAACAGCGGATGGGAAAATATAAACCGGATATTGTTTCCATTATGATTGGAACAAATGATACAAATGACAATAACGCTGCGCAGTATGCAGAATCGCTGAAAACAATTGTAACAAAAATCCGGGAGAAAAATGCGGATGCGCTGATTATCTTCCGTACGCCGACTCCGGCGCCAAAAGATGCGACACGTACGCAGAAATTAATATCGGAATACATTCCTGCAATGAAAGGTGTGGCAGAAGAGGACGGAAAGATTGTTTTCATCAATCAATTTGAAGACTGGCAAAAAGAATTGACGGTTTTCCCCTATTTACATGCGGTAAATTACTATTATAATGATAACCTTCATCCAGGAGCTTTGGGACACGCTCGAATGACGCGGCAGTTCATCCAGGAATGCGGTTTGGACACCGATACAAGGCTTGCAAATCTGGATTATGAATTTAACGAGCCTTTTGTACAGGAATCGAATGAATATCAGCCGGTGATTTCGGTAGGTAAAGACAGAATCGTATTAGGGGCGGCAGAAATACAGAATTTAAACAGACAGGCCGGAACGCTGGGCTCAATTGAAATTTCTCTGACAGATAAAGAAAGAGGAACGACATATACAAAGAGAGAATATGTTTCAACAGAGTATGGTGTTTTAATGGAAAATCTTGCTAACGAAGGCGGAAGAACCTATATAGTTAAAGTGACGGGAACTCTGTCGGGTATGGCAAAGCAGGTTACGTTTAAAGAGCAGGAAATTATATTAAGTCCAGAAAATGAGACTCTGCCGTTCTATGTAAATCTGAGCAATTCTCAGCTTACTGATTTTACGGCGGGAACTGTTGTTGGCACTCTGTCTGTGAGCAGAGGAGCGCCGGAGGGCGAGTATGGATTTGAATTTGTTGAAAAACAGGGAAGCGACAACGACAAATTTGAAATTGACGGAACGACGCTGAAAGTGAAGAGCGATCTGGAAAGTCTTCATACTTACAAAATTTACTTAAAAGCAGTAAAGACAGGGGAAGAAGAAGCTGTTTCCGAAGAAACGGAATTAAGCATTCATACCATGCCTTCGCTGGAAGCCGTAAGAAAAGAAGCTTCGGAATCTTTTGCAAAGGATAAGATGGCGTTAGATTTGGACGTTTCGGAAATGGCCTTTGATGGAGAGGGTTATTTAGACCTTGGAGACGCGGACAGCGACTGGTATAACGACGGGGCATATCTTGAAGTGCTGAACAATATGCGGACAAAAACCACGGGCGGTACGATTATTTATCGGTATAAGACGACTGCTTCAAGCGGCGTCATTTTCTCTTCCGGAGACAGGAGTGCAAGAAATAAAAATTCGACGCTGATTGGCGTATCAGAAGGCTATGTGAGAGGAATGTTCCGAAATGAATTTTCAGATGGGCTTCGCGGAACGCTGAAAGAGGATTTCGGAGGACGAACGACGAACGACGGTTCCTGGCATACGGTTGCAATGAGCTTTGATACAACAAAAGAAGACTATCAGAGAGAAGTTCTAATCAGTCTGGATGGAGGAGATAATATTTATCCAACCGCCTGGTGGCTTGAAAAATGGAGAAGCTGGTTTAATATGAATCCAAACAGCGCAATTGAACACTTTACGATTGGAGGAACTCCATATACAAATGATAACAACCAGCTGATGGGCATGTTTAACGGTGATATTTCATTTCTGACCATTACGGATGACGTTTATACGGAAGAGGAATTGAAGCTTTTATCAAGAAATACGCTTATTACAGGAGAGCAGCAGATTTCACTGGAAGGAGATAAAGTAATCGTGCCGTCAGACGCTCTTTATACAGCTTCCGATCTTTCCTGGGATGTGGAGCATACGCTTGCGGAATTTACATTGTCTTCGAAAGAAGGAACGGGAGCGTTATTTGACCGGTCATTTGACGTTCGGATTGACGGCGGTGAAATTCCGGTTCACGATCTGGATATAGAGATGGCTGGTAATGGCGAAAGCGTAAAGGTGACGTTTAGTACCATAGAATGGGTTCCGGAAGATTTGTTCGAGAAAGAAGAGCTTAGCTTCAAGAACGGAACATCCACGGATGCAAACGCATCTGTCGATCAGAATCTTCTGGAAGAAATCGGAGATTCAAAAAGAGGATCTCTGACAGTGCGTTACAGGCTGGATAAAGATTCTGTAAAAAGTACGGAACCAATGGCATTTTTCGGAGCTTCAAGCGGCACAGTGGCAAGAGAATATTCCGCGCTTTATGTCATACCGTCGACAGGAACGATTGGATACGCAATCCGAAATACAGCTTCAACGGTGAACGCGGACTCAATAGATATTCAGGGAATCAGAAATGCAAACTGGCATACGATTACATGGCAGTTTGAAGAAAACACAACAAAGATATATCTTGACGGCAAGCTGGTTTATGAGACTGAGAGCGCCGGATTCCTCGATAATACGAATAATATTCAAAATGCGAAAATTGGCCATGTGGCA
>CATOKN010000049.1 GCA_951800425.1 uncultured Lachnospiraceae bacterium | reverse complement strand
CAACAGGAATGGAGTCTGTCAATTCCGGATGAGAATCTTTTTCCACCGTTATGGATGCAAGCTCTTCGCCGTCTTTGGCTGAGACTGCTTTTATTTCTCCGTCGCAGACCTGTACGTTTCTTGAAAATTTCAGAATATGATCTAAACCGAAATTGTTCTGCGGCAGCAATTTGAATCTGCTCTCATCCACGACGCGAATTCCCAGCACATAGTCGCCCAGAATAGCTCCGTTTTCATAATACGGCTGATAATTTGCTTTCAGGTGATTTGCTATGAAAGACCCATGCACTGCATAAAACTCCCCGGATGTTTCGTCTAAAATTCCCTCTCCAATGGAATCAATCTGTTCTCCAAATGTAATTTTCATATAATGCTTACATCCTGAAAATGCCCTGTCTCCGATGGTTTTTACCGTACGCGGCAAATCCAGAACATCCAGATACTGGCATCCTGAAAATGCCCTTGCCCCTATCTCTGTCACGCCGGCCGGAATTGTAATTTCTTTCAGACGCGAGCCTGAAAATGCGCCGTCCTCCAGACGTTTCATGCTATCAGGCAGAATGGCTTTTGTCATTTTACAGTCTGAAAAAGCGTCTTCTCCGATTGCTTCCACACCTTCCGGAACCAAAATCTCTTTTACCGCGGGCATAGCCATAACCAGCTTTGTTTTGTTTTTATTGTACAAAACGCCGTCTTCTGCGCAAAAATAGGGATTGTCCTCATGAACCGTAACAGTATCTAAAGCATGCAGCCAGGAGGAAAACGCGCCGGATTCTATCGTTCGCAGCTCAGACGGCAGCGATACGCTTCTGACGCCGGCCGTACCGCTCAATCCGCCTCTGATTGCGCCTTTTGCAATTTTTGTCACCGGAAAGCCAAGAAGCGTTTCCGGAATCACCAGATGATCTGTCTTCAGAGAACAGCCGGTAATCGTAATTTCTCCGTTTTCCACGCGAAACCCAAAACCATCCCGCTCTCCGTCGCCCGCTCCCGGGGCCTCCGGCTCGCTGCTCCCAAACGCCTGAAATTCATACCCCTGGGCAGCCGCGTATGCTTCCGCCGCGCTATTGGCTTCTCCTACAATTACAACATAATCACAATCTGTCATCCTGCCGGTAATAGAAGTCACTTCCGGTTCTATATAGACAAAAAGCCGGTTTTCTATCCCTGGTTCAAATTTCTGGGTAATCGCGCCTTTTGCGCCTTTGAAACAAAGCTCTCCTTTTAAAAAACGAATATTTACCGCGCCCGAAGCCATACCAAGCGCATGCTCGCTGATATTGGTCACATCGCTGTTAATCACGACTTCTTTTGCTCCCGAAATTGCTCCTACATTTACCTCGGTATCTTCCGTTTCTGTTTCTGACTCCAAAGAAAGGCTTCCACGGTTTTCCATATAAAATTTTTCCGTATTTTTGGTAAACGCACTATGGGAAACACGTATAGTCGGCTGATCCAGCCAGATTTCTCTTAACCCGCTTCCTGCAAAAGCTTTCTCTGATATGTTCTCCACCGTCTCGGGCAATCCGATTTCCGTCAGATTTTCACACTGATAAAAAGCTCCCTCCGAAACAGCGGAAACCAGTTGTGGAATCTGACACGCCGTAAGGCCGCTTTCTGAAAACGCATAGCTGCCAATCTCTTTTATGCTTTCCGGCAAGGCCAAATCCGTCAGCCCGCCGCAGCCGGAAAACACATAGCCGCCAATCTTTTGCAGACTGTCCGGAAGCGTTACATGTTTCAGCTTCGCGCATCCCTGAAATAAAGAATCCGAAAGAGAAGCCGTTCCCTCCGGTATCCTGATTTCTTCCAAAGCCAGACAATCCGCAAACGCCAGAGCCTCAAACGTAACCGACGCGTTTTCTAAAAACCGTATTTCCGTCAACGCCGTACAGCCCGCAAAGCACGATTCCCCAATCCATGCCCGCTGACCCGTGCAAACAACTTTTTCCAGCTTCGTATGATTCTGAAACGCGCCGTCCATCGTCGTAGAATTCATCATATGCTCCGGTATTGTCACCTCTTTTAAATTCATCGTACCAGAAAACAAAGGCATCAGTTTTCCGGCTTCATTCGACAGGATGCTTTCCGGAATCTCAAAAATTTCCAATCCGGGAGGAAGAGATGCAATTCGTTCTACCCCATCCGGAAGCTTTAATTCCGTCAGCTTTTCACAGCCCGTAAATGCATCCTGACCGACGCCAGAAAGCCCTTCCGCCCGCTCCAATCCCTCAATGACTTCCAGACTGCCGCAGCCGTAGAACATTTCCTTTCCGATATTTCCTGTTTTTTTCGGCATCACAACTCTTTTTAAATTGCCGCACCCATAAAACATTCTGTCCTGTTCCGTAAATCTGTCGTTTACAAATTCCATAGTTTCCGGAAACGCCGCTTCTTCGATTCCGCATTCCTCAAATGCCGCATAGCTTACGTTTTCCAGTTTTCCAAAATCCGGCAGACTGCGCAGACTTTTGCATCCGTAAAACGCATGGTAATTGATTCTTTTCATCCCTGCCGGCAAAATCAGCGTATGCAGACTGCCGCAGTCAGAAAACGTCTCTCTTCCAATCGAAGCCGGTTCCAAAAGCTCCCCTACCACAACGCTTTCCAGGGAAGCGCATCCATAAAACAGCCGAAGCGCCTGACCCGCATAATTTTCTTCTCTGGCTTCATACGGCCATGTCCGCATTTTCTGAATAAATACCTGTTTTAATCCGGTACAGCCAAAAAACGCTTTTGCGCCCACAGATTCCAAAAGCCCTGTCACAATCATATGGGAAAGCCCCGCGCAATTTTCAAAGGCGGACGCTCCAATGGAGGATACATGCGTAAAATCCGGAAAATCCGTCAGCGAGCCGCAATTGATAAACGCACCTTGCCCAACAGACGTGATTTCCGCCAGAACATCGACGCGTTTTAAGCTTCCGCAGTCACGAAACGCATATCGGTCCAGAGAAACCGTTTCTATTTTTGGCCCGGCCAAAGTCACCTGCTCAAGCTTTGCGCAGCCGTCAAATAAATCTTCTGTCGCAAGCTTTTGCAAATTTTTTATCGTCACTTCTTTTAAGTTGACGCAGCCCTTAAAAGAGCCCTTTTCCAATTCTTCAATATAGCTGAAATCAGGATATTCTTGCAGCGAATTGCATCCGTAAAACGGACAGCCCTGCTCCCCGACAAACCCGTAGCTTAGGGCGCGGATTGCAGTCAGTTTTGCCGGAACGCAGATTTCCCGCAAACTTGCGCATCCCTCAAACGTACCCCCGGACAGCGTCCAGGTATCGGATTCCATCTCTTCTATTATGATAGATTGAAGCGCCGGGTTTCCGGCAAACGCATGTCCCCATCCGCTCCCGTTCCACTTTTGAACAAAAATCTGCTTCAACGCGGCGCAATACTGCGCCGTAAACCCATCGACGCTTCCGGTAAGAATCAGATTTTCCAGCGCGTCGCAGTAACTAAGGGAAAGGCTTTTCATTTGACAGCCCGCAATCATATCATTCAGTTTTTCACAGTGCGACAGCGAAAGTTCTCCCCGCCTGTCTTCATCCGTCGACCCGACTACCCAAACTTCTTCCAGAGCCAGATAACGCTTCAAAATGATTTGCGACAGTCTTCCGGAAAGGATCTGCACCTGCAAAATCGTCGCATTCTGTTTTGTTTCGTCGTCTCTCTCCTGATCGTAAAACCGATATACTCCCTCTCCAATAACAAGCGTTTTGGCATTTGGGAACAAGCGATCGTCGTAGCCATAATAACTGGCCGTCTGCAGCTGCCTGTTGTAAGCGTCAAAGCATATTGTTTTGACCAGATTCCGCTTTTCCTCCGGCAGTCCGTCCGTGGCCGCAATATATCCGCAGGAAGCGTTTACCGCTTTTAAAGTAAGCACGCCTGAGTCGTCTAAAGTCCAGTTTACTTCACTCTCCCTGCCCGCCTCTCCTCTTACGGCAAAATTTCCCTGATCCGTAACTTCTCCCGTCTGCGGCTCAAACTGCCTTAACGCCTTGTCTTCTGCGGCTTTTATCATTTCTTCCAGCTCTTCCTGCCGCATGCTTTCGGTCGTTTCTTCTGGCCGCCCGTCTGTAAAAGCCGCCTCCTGCTCCCCCGCGGCTTCTGCCGCGCGCGTATTCTCTACGGGAATCACGCTCGTCAACGCCAAAAACACAGCCAGTACAAATGACGTCATTTTTCTTCGTTTCATACCGTTCTCCTTTCCTTTTCCGATTTACTCCGGAAAAGTCCATTTTATATGATTGAACTTTTCGTATCATCCATCTTGAAATTCACTTTTCTGATATTCTTTCAGACATTTCAGATACAAAATGTAAATGGAAAGGAGAACAAAAGCAATTCCCTCACCTATACTATAGTGAAATATCCTGTGACACGCAAGCATAAAATGAAGATGGGACAAAATTCATTGTTTTTCAAAAAATGCTTCATTTTTCAAAAAAATATGTTATAGTATAAGCAGTATGTTATTCAAAGGAGTGTTTATCAGATATGACAAATATCTCAGCCTTAGATTATTTACAGGCCGCCGTATCGGCTTCCGATATGGTCGCAAGGCAATCCGAATCTCATGTGGATTTTTCATCTTTTCTGAAAACGGATAAGAATTTAGAAGAAATATACAACGAAGCTTCGATGACCTACGGCGTGTCCGTAGATTTGTTAAAAGCCATGACAAAGCAGGAATCGAACTTTAACCCGAACGCCACCAGCAGAAGCGGCGCGCAGGGACTGATGCAGCTTATGCCCGGTACCGCGGCTGGTCTTGGCGTGACAAACGCCTACGATCCCTATCAAAACATTATGGGCGGCGCAAAATACATTCGCCAGATGCTGGACAAATACGACGGAAATGTTTCGCTCGCCCTTGCGGCATACAACGCGGGCAGCAACAACGTAGACAAATACGGCGGCATTCCTCCTTTTGCGGAGACGCAGAATTACGTCGCCAAAATCACCCGCTACTTAGAGGAGGGCGTAGAGATTCCGGATACGCAGACCGTATATGCTTCCGCAAATACCGTAAACGGCGCGAAAGACGTTACATATCAGGATTTAAACGAATTTGCAAAAGATATTCTGACCGAGATCTTTTCCTATGACGATTATATGAAGTACCTTACGTCACTGCTTGGAAAACAGGGAAGTTTAGAGCTTTCGCTTTCTGTGAAAACTCCTTTCTCAGAAGATGGAGAAGAAGAGGCGGCAGAACCGGACAGCTACATTGCATACCAGAACATGTCAAATGCAAACGGCTCCGGAATAATTTCAATTAAAAACAGTTCCGAGGGTCAGCTTATCTGACGCAAAACGAACCAAAAATACAAACGGGTGCAGCGCGAATCATACGCTGCACCCGTCTTTTTTCTTATCCCAGGGCAATATCAAGTATCATCATAATGATAAATCCAACCACAAAGCCAAGCGTTCCGGATTTATCTTCATCATCCAGATGCGCTTCCGGAATCAGCTCCTGCACCACGACATAAATCATAGCCCCGGCCGCCATGGCCAAAAAGAGCGGCATAAGCTTCAGTGTCTTTGCTGCAAGAAGCGCGGCAAGCACGCCAAACACAGGCTCAACAACAGCCGACATACTCCCCGTCAAAAACGCCTTTCCTTTTGACATCCCCTCTCTTGCCAACGGCAGAGCCACCGCCGTCCCCTCCGGATAATTCTGAATCCCGATTCCAATGGTAAGCGCGACCGCTCCCGAAAAAAGAGCTTCATTTCCGGGATTTGCGGCCGCAAGCGCAAATGCCAGCCCTACCGCCATCCCCTCCGGAATATTGTGCGCGGTAATCGCTATCACAAGCATCTGCGCGCTTTTGCTCTCTTTCCGGATCGACTTTTTCTGTATCAGCTTATCCGCCGCAAGCAAAAGCCCGACTCCGGCTAAAAATCCCACGGACATCACAAGGTAACTCGTCTGCCCAAGCTCCTTTGCCCGCTCCATTCCGGGAATCAGAAGCGACCAGATCGAAGCCGCCACCATAACGCCTCCGGCAAACCCAAGCGTCAGAGCTTCCATTGTGTGATCCGTCTTTTTTCTTACCGCAAAGACGTTTAACGCGCCAAGCGTAGTAACTCCAAATGTAAATAACGTGCCCAAAAGAGCATATACGACTCCCTGCATATAAACTGTTCTCCCAAAAAGCAGCCCTGCTCTTGCTGCGCAGGGCATTTTCATCTTCTTTCAGTTATATATGCAAAATTGCATGACCGGGTTCATTCTGCCGAGTTAAAATATTATACTCTTTCTAATACATTATGAAAACACTGCATCACATTATTCACATTGTAATCCAAGACATATTCCGGAGGATATTCTGGCAACATTATGGATTTCAATCTTTTACCTTTCGGTTTTCTTCCATAAGAGAATTTATAACGGTTGTTTGTAATACACTGCGCATAAAAGAGCTTTTCCTGCAATCCCATATTCCTTTTCGGAAGTAAAACTGACACGTTGCTATTCGGCACAAATTCAAATGTCGATACATAAGAAAATGTATGGCTTCCTTGCCCATCTGTTGAAACATATAATGTTTTTGGCGGAAACACTTTCCCATCCGGAACAACAGTCTTATTTACATAAGCATCCACACATGTTTCCTGTCTATAGGAAGGCCTGACATAAGGCAGCCAATTTTCATTTAATTTCACTTTGCTTCTTATAACCTGTGATGAAGAAATTCCACCAATCACAAAAAATAAGTTTTCAAGCGGAACTACTTCTCCTGTCTGCGTATACTTCATATTATTTGCAGAAAAATCAATTTGTCTCAGCAGATTCTTCCCATATTGTGCTAAAGAGAATTCATTTACATACTCTGGTATGCTCTCCAATGCAGGAATTTCTAAATCTGGCAACGTAATATTTGCCTGTCTGCCATATGAAAACTTATATTTTGTTGCGCGAAGACAAAGACAGTAAAATAGCTTTTGTTCATTTGTCATAGGCTCTTTCGCAGTCAAATAGTACAAGTCTCTGCCCGAATAATAAGGAGACATCTGCAAAAAAGCTTCCATAACCGAACCTCCACCCGCAACCGTTATCGTTCCCGGCGGTAACGGTTCAATGCAGCTTATAGGCTTTACTTTTGCAGAAACCCCATTATTTTTTGATGTTCTTGAGACAAAGTTAATACCGTTACTATCCTGGACCAAAGAGTTTAATTCTAAGTTGACACCATATCTAACAAAAAACAAATCACTCACACTACAGTTCTTCATTTTCATCTTCCTTCTCATTTCCTGCTGCTCCTGACATATCCATTAAATGAAACATCAGATATTTTTTTACAGTGCTTTCATAATCAGCAAGCGTAAATTTACTATAATCCGTTTCCAAATATGCTTCCACACACCATTCATCTTTTTCATTTACTTCACGCATTAAGCTAAATCCATCGATAACCTCTCGATTTCTATATGTATTTACCCACTTTTCTTTTATGCTTTCCCATGTGTGTTTTGCATCAATGCGCCCTTTATTTTTTATCTTTACAAAACCATCGTCTCTACAATACGCAAACCATGTCTTTTTTCCTTTCGGATGGGGCTTTTTGGCTGTGATTATCACAATACAGGTAACAGTATTTACTTTCGAATTATGGAACAGTTCTTCGGGCATAGATAACACGGCTTCAAGCGTATGCTTTTCCAAAACTCTTTTTCTTAAATTTTCAGCAGTCGTCGTTTTTTCTATCACACAGCTAATCGGAATAATCGCAATACAGACGCCGCCTGTCTCCAGCGCCTCCAAATTATTTAATATAAATTCAAATTCTTCAATATCTGACGCTTTTGTCTTATATGGAGGATTCAGAAATCCAACCGTAGGCTTAAAAGTTCGTCTGACATGCTCCATTTCCTGAAAACAATCTCCCCAGTAAATATTTGTCCTCCCATCACGATGAATAATCATATTTGAAATTAATAAAGTATATATGTCATCCTGAAACTCAATCCCTATAAGCTGTTCGCTTTTAATTCGTTTTTCTATTGCCTTATCCCCTTTTGCATCAATTAACATTTTCTTCATCGCACTGATGAGAAAGCCTCCGGTTCCACAGCAATTATCCAAAATAACGCTGTTTTTATCTACTTCCGCCAATTCAGCAAACAATTCTGTGATATGCGGCGGCGTCAAAACTATGCCCAGTCCTTTATCATTATTCGCATAACGTAAAAACTCTATATAAAATTGACTGACGGTATCAACATACTTATGCGTTACCATAAATCCATTTATTTCATCGTCAATTTCATCGATCAAATCTTCAAGAAATTTCTTACCCTCTTTTTTATCTGTCAATGTTGGATTCGTCTTTATAAATGTAAATGCATGTGTTAAAACTTCAATTTTTCTCTGTGTTATATCTCCTGTCGCCAACTGACCCTCAATCGAAATATATAACGATTTTACAAGCTGTTCCACCGTTTCATGCTTTTTGTATCCGGCTTTAAAAGCTTTATCTTTCAACGCAATAAGAATACCGCTTATTAATAAAGCTCTTTGTGATTCTTTGATCTTTTTTTCATGCAAAGTTTCATTTAAAGTTTTTGTATACGCAATAAGCTGCGCATAATCCTGATTAAATTTATAGTTACTCTTCTGTATTCCTTCAAAATACTCATCTATTGTCAATATTTTATCATCAAATATAGGATACGCAACTTTTTCTTCCCTCAAATGCAAATAATGGCTTATTTGCAATTTATCTTTTTCTTCACCGCTGATTCCTATCGCTAAGACATCAAATTCTTTGGCAAGAAAAGATGCGTATAATAAAGCTCCGTCTACCGCATAATTCGCATAATGATCCCTGGTTTTGCTTATATGCTTATTCATGTCTGCCTTTGCCTCGACTACGATAACAAGCTCCGGATATTTTTTGGAATATAATATAAAATCCGGATATCCATTTTTATCGCCTCGTTTTGAAGCATTTTTCAGCAGTTTGTCAATTTTAACATTGTCGCTTTTTTGCTCTTCTATGATAACATCCTTATCGTCATAATAATTCGCCATCCAAAGCAGTTCCCTAAAGATGATCGACGTTTTTGCTTCATTAGCCATTATCATACCTCATTCTTTCTCTGACCATTGATATTTCATCAGCATTATTATAAAGATATTCAAAAACATCTTTCGGAAGCTCGCCCCTCCCGGCAGCAGTTCTATTATAAAATTCTTCCTTTTCATCCCCAGACAATCCCAGAACCATAATCATTTTTTCCTGCATTTCATGAGACGGCGGCTTTACTCTTCCATGAAACAAATCATAGAGATATGTCCTTGATAC
>CATOKN010000048.1 GCA_951800425.1 uncultured Lachnospiraceae bacterium | reverse complement strand
CCTCGCCGGATTTCCGGCCCTTTGCAAGTTCATTCATCAGTCGAAGCGTCGCCTGCGTCTTTTCAAAATCCTGCATATCCAGAATCGCATATCGTCCCCGTCCGTTCTTTGTCAGAAAGACGGGAGTTCCGACTGCTACATCGCGCAGTACCTCGCTGTAATTCCGCAGATCAGAAATAGGTTTAATGTTTGGCATATCGTTCAACTCCTTTCTAACCATAGTATATCCCGATCTGCTGTAAAATTCAACGGCATTTTTTACGGCAAAAATTCAAAAATTTTTATCCTAATCTGGTATCAGACAACATCAATACTGTAAAAAATAGCAGATTTAATCAAACCTTAACAAATTATCAATAGTTCCTAAAGGTAAATTAGAGATTTCACCTGTATAATAAAATCAGTATAAGAAAGGCAGGTTTGGTTATGTCAGTACAGAGCAGGGATTTACAGATGATTTCCGTAGAAAGGACTTGTGGTTTCGGGGAAAAGAAAAGGCGTCAGGGTTCTATAAAATTAAGAAGAAAAAGACGGCAGAGAGCGCGGCGGCTGTGCATGGGATTTATGGTCGTATGCGCCGGGTTGATTGTCGTCATTTCTTATAAATCCAACGGGCTGATGCAGCTTCCGGCAATGGATTCCGGTGAAGCGCAGGTTCAAGGGCTGCAGGAGAAAATAATCCGGGAGGAAAGCAGGGAAACATATCCAAAAGAGCTGGCGGAGCTTTTGGAGCAGAACAAAGAGACGTACGATTTTGTGGAAAATTATCCAAATCGGGAAACATATGCGGGAAAAGAGATTGATTTGTCCGATGACGTTACGTCCGGAAGCGTGCCTCTTTTGATGCAGTGGGACAAGCGCTGGGGCTATGATATGTATGGCGACTCCATGATTGGGATTGCCGGATGCGGGCCTGTCTGCATGACAATGGCATACTTGTATTTCACTGAGGATTTGGAGATGAATCCAAGACAAATGGCAGAATTTGCCCAAAATCAGGGGTATCACAGCAAAGAGGGGACAAGCTGGGAATTTTGGACTTCGGGAGCGAAAGGACTGGGGCTTTTTGGCGAAGTCATTTCATTAAACGAAAATGTAATGAAGACGGTGTTAGATTGCGGAGGATTGATTGTATGCAGCATGTCTCCGGGAGATTTTACAACACAGGGACATTATATTCTGCTGCGGGGATACGATGAAAACGGATTTTTTGTCAACGATCCGAACCGAAGAGAAAACAGCGAAAAGCAGTGGGATTTTCAGACGCTGTCGCATCAGATAAAAAATCTATGGGGCATTTATGATCCCGGGCGTTAAAACAGATAAGAGAAAAATGTAAAAAATTACAAAGCCACCCGTCTGCCGGTTGCGGCATATGGGTGGCTGTTGTTCTGTATTGCTTATGATAAAAACAGAAATAAATTCGTTATCCCAGTCGTTTTTTCAGCATATCCGGATTCGTTGCAAATTCAAGGGCCGTATCCGCCGTAATGCGTCCGCTTTTATAAAGATTTAACAGACTGGAGTCCATAGAAACCATGTCGGCGTTTGCGGAAGAATATAAGACGCCCTCAATCTGAGGAATTTTATTGTCCCGAATCATATTGCGGATAGCCGGAGTCATCGTCAGAATGTCAAACGCAGGCACCATCGTGCCGTCCGTAGAGGGTACCAGCTGCTGCGAAACGATAGCCTGTAATACCATAGAGAGCTGAACGGCAATCTGCCTTTGCTGGTTCGGCGGGAATACGTCGATGATTCGGTCAATTGTGTTTGCCGCGCCGATGGTATGCAGCGTTGAGAAAATCAGATGGCCTGTTTCCGCGGCAGTCATAGCGACCTGAATCGTTTCATAATCGCGCATTTCCCCTAAAAGAATGACGTTTGGACTTTGCCTTAAGGACGCGCGCAGAGCCGTAACGTAGCTTTCCGTGTCCACGCTGATTTCTCTCTGACTGACAATGCTCTGGTTGTGCCGGTGCAGAAATTCTACCGGATCCTCCAGAGTAATGATATGTTTTTTGTAATGTTTGTTGATATAATCAATCATACAGGCAAGAGTTGTTGATTTTCCGCTTCCGGCTGCGCCGGTAATCAAAACCATGCCTTTTGGAAATTTTGCAAAATCAATGACTTTATCCGGAATGCCAAGCTGCGCGGGATCCGGAAGTGAAAACGTAATAATCCGGACGACGACGGAAAGCGTGCTTCTTTGCTTGTACGCGCTGACACGGAAGCGGGACAGGCCCGGTATGGCAAAGGAAAAATCATCGTCTCCCATGTTGTTTAGCGTCGCCATGGAGCGGTTTCCTGCCAGTTCGTAAATCTGGTTGACAACAGTTTTCGTGTCGTCTGGCAGCAGACGGTCTTCGCCGATTTGCACGATAGTGCCCTGCAGCCGAATCGAAGCAGGAAGGCCGGCTACGACAAATACGTCGGAAGCTCCCTGTTCCACCGCTTTTTTCAGCAGTTCAATTACATCTAAACTCATAATGTCCTCCTTAAGAAAATTATTGTATCAAATGCAGCGTATTGTCTCCCTCCCAGGTATCCGTACTGACGACTTTCCAGGAAAGAATCCGGTAAAACGCTTCCCCGGACAGCTCCTTTCCCTGTTGGGGCGGCAGTATGTCAATCAAAACGTCAAGCTCCTGAGCATCATTTACAGGTACGCGGTAAGAAATGTGAAAAGAATTTTCTTCCCGAAGAATCTTAAATGTATCCGCCGCAAGCTGCTCTTCCAAAAGAGAAAAATACTCTTTCCGGCCGTTGGAATTGTCAAATGCCAGGGCGCATGCCGCGTCCGCCTGTGCAAGCAGCTCTTCCGCGCGGTTGGAAGCCGTATAATATTCTGTGAGATGGTTTGCCGTTTTCGTTTTCAGGCCCGCTTCCCGGATGGTCGAAGAGAGGGAAAGCGCGGCGAGGGTAATCATGCAGAGGATGATAAAAATCATCATCAGAGTTACCGTTCCGATATTAATGGCAGGAAAGCTTTTTCTTTTCATAACCGAAACCTCGCTTTTTTAAAATTATCTTCGATTTGGAATGTGCAGCTTCAAGTCAAAGGAATAAATGCTTTTCGCATCCTCAGATAAAGCCCTTACGTCGATCTGATAGGTGGAAAGTCCGTCGTCCGACGGCTGTTCCGTGATTGTCATGCAGTATGCGCCCTGTTCTTTTGCGCAGTGCCGCCAGTCCTTATCGTAACAGACGTTTGCAAACCCGCTTCCGGTTTCCGCGTCCGGATATTCCGTCAAAAGGCAGTCGGGAAAAAATGTCCCGCCGTCATATGTATCCAAAAGAGCCGCGGCGCCTTTCAATAATTCGGCGGCGTTTGCAGACTGGTTTGCCGCTGTGTTCAGACATTTGGCTTCATTGCTGATCTGATGTGATTTTGCGAACATTTCAAGACACAGCGAAGCCGCCAGCGCAAAAAATAAAATAGCGGCAATCAGTTCCATCAGAAAAATGCCGGAGCGGCTGTTGGATGTTTTCATGGCGCACTCCTTTCCGAAGCAATCATCACCGACGTTGTCCCGTCGTCGTCAGCCGAAGTAAAGCGAAACAGTCCGTTTCCAATTTCATCAATTGTAAAATCGGAAACTTCCATAATGTCTCTCCCATCGACAAGACGCGCGTCGACGTCGCTGCGGATAAAAAGCTCTTTTAACATGCCCTCGTATTCGTAGATATACGTCAGATAAGACGCGTCCTTTGTGCCGCTCGAGAGAATCAGGCAGGGGGTCTCTTCCAGCTTTGAGACAGAAATCCCTCCGTTTGCGTCATTCTGTCGGATTTTTTCGCCTACATAAGAAAGAGAAGTGTTCCTTTGATAGCTCTTTTCGGAATCTTCGATCTGCGCGCCGTAAATATGGGCGGCTAACAGCAGTACGGTAAGCGCGGACGCTGCAAATACAAAAAAGATTGCGGCCGGAAAAACAAGATCAATTTTATGTTCGTTTTGCTTATCAAACTTCAAAGAAAACCCCCCTTAATTGTCTTTTTTCCGGATAATGGTAACATCCGGCATAATATTCTGGCCCATGGGCTGGTAGTCAATAAAAAATTTATCTTCATCATAATACAGGCCGTAATGCTCTTTCAGATAAGAAAGGCTGGCCGGATAGCTTCCCTCTGTCGCATAGCAGTAAGTAATTCCGCGCGCAATCGCTTCTTCTAACGTCCGCGTTTCTTCCTGCTCGGTTCTGCCCGAAACAGAGGAAACGCCGTATCCGAACACAAGGAGGATGGCGGCAAAAAGACAGGTTGAAGCCAGAATCTGAAAAAAGCCCGTATGTTTTTTCTCCCTGGAAAAACGATTCTTCATGCATACCCTCCTTACAGCGACGACATAATTCCCATCAGCGGGAGCATGACAGATAAAAGAATGATTCCCACAAACAGAGAAAGAAGAATGACAAGCGTAGGCTCCACCTTTGAAATCAGAGAAGAAAACCGCGCGTCAATATCGTCCTCATACTGTTTTGCAATCGTAAGCATAACTTCGTCCAGCACGCCCGTGCGGGAGCCGACGGAAGCCATGCGCGCATAGGCTCCGGTCAATATGTCGTTGTCCAGCAGAGACTGGCAAACGTCGCCGCCGTCTGCAATGAGGTTCCGGCAGGTATCCAGTCTGCCGCGAAACGGCCCCTCTTCAATCAGCGGAATCGTCAGGCCGACGCATTCTTCCGGCGTCAGTCCGCTGCTTAACGCAAGAGCCATGCCATTTGAGAAACGGTAAGCGGAAATCTGTTCAAACAGAGCTTTTGTACGGGAAAAACGATGGAAAAACGAACGGAGCAGTTTTTGTCCCGAAGCATGTTTGGCCAGAAAAACCGCAAACAATACGAGAATGGCCAAAACGCATAAAAATACGGCGATATGGTTGTTTAAAAATTCACCAAGTCCCAGCACTGCCGCGGAAAAGCCTGTCATTTCACTGCCAAGCTGCCGGAAAACCTGATTAAATACAGGCATGACTTTCATAATCAGAACAAGCACGACCAAAAGCATCATCGTAACCATAAGCAGAGGATATGTAACGGCGTTTTTGATTGTCTGGGACAGATTTGCTTCTTTTTCATAATAATTGGAAAGAGAAGACATCACCTCGTCCAGTTTTCCCGTCTGTTCGCCAATCTGAACCATTTGCAGAAGATAGCCGGGAAAGACGCCGGTTTGGCTGAGAGACTCGCCAAGAGAGCCGGTTTCAATGATGGTATCGTAAATTTGCTTTAAAAGTTCTTTTTCCCCCGCTCCGTTTGCATCTTCCATCATAATCGAAATTCCCTCCACGGAAGAAATTCCTGACCTTAAAATAAGAGCCATCTGCGAGCAGAAAGAAGCTGCTTCCGTATTTGAGAGAGGTGTAATTTTTTTGCTGCTCATAAAATCTCCTTTCCGGACGTTTCTGTTTAATAAGAATATTTTACGACATAATTGGAAGCGTCGCCAATGTATTTCTTTACGGAACTGCTGCTGTTATTTGCCGCCAGCGTGGGATCGAGCAGTTTCCAGGATTTTCCGTCAAACTGGATAATTCCGTCTACCCAGCCCTTTTCCGCGGTATAGGCGCTAATCCAGGCATGATACGCCTCTCCGGAATAGCCGACCTCAAGCTTTGTCGGGATTCGCTGTGTGCGAAGCATGGCGCACATCAGGGAAGCGTAATCAAAACAGATTCCCTTTTTGGAAGAAAGCGTTTCATCTATGTCCGGAAGATAGCCGTAAGAGACGCTTTCCGCTTTTTCTTCGTCATATGTAATTTCTTCCGTAACAAAGTGATAAATGTTTTCAATTGCCTCCAGATCGGAATAGACGCCTTCTGCCAGTTCGCTTCCCTTAGCGACCGCAAGGCTGCTCTCGGTGAAGTTCACATACTGGTTGGGATAAAGGAAAGGGGAAAATTCATCCTCAATGGCGGCGCTGATTTCCGTAGAAAAAGCCGTCGCATACATATCTCCTCCCGCGTTTTCAAGAACCTGTATCTGATAGCCGCCGCTGCCGCACGGTAAGGGAAACGTCTCAAATTCACCCGATCCGGATAAAAGATAGATGTATTCCGACTGGTTTGGCCCGGTCACTTTTAACTTAACTTTCGGGTTTTCACCCTGATAGCGGACCATAAAATAGCCGTTATCCGCGTGAGACGCGTCTACGGTCACAAGATCATTTCCATACGCGGCGGTTCCGGAAGCTTCCGGCCGAAGCGCCTGGGGCGCGTTGTCCCGGGGCGGGCCGCTTTTGGAAGCCTCTTCATTCGAAGCGTTTGGCTCCTGATTCGGGCTGTCCTGCGCGGCGTTTTTGGACGAGGCAAAATCAGAGTCCGTTTTGCCTGGGAACGAATCATTCGGCTCTTTTTGATCGCCGGAGCATCCGCAGAAAAGGATGGCTGACAGGCTCAAAAGGCATATGGCGTATGAAATTTTTTTCCGTACCATGTCGGACATCCTCCTTAAAAACTGTAAAATTCAGATTCAGTATACCATAATGAAAAAAACAAAGCAATGAACAGTTGCTTATTCCATCAGCCGTCCATGCACCAGAAAGCGGTAGTTGCTTCCTTTTGGCGTACAGGTCATCAAAGTGACCGTTTTTTCCGAAGCGTCGGGCGTTACGCCCGTCTCATAAAGGCTGCGGCCTTTGACGGTTTCCATCCACTTTGCATATTCGTCCTGCGTATCAAAGCGATAGGTAAAGGAATCCAGATCCAGCCTGGCAGGATAGCAGGAGTAAATCTCGTAGCGCATCATACTCGTCGGCGTATAGATGACGAAAGTTTTGTTCTCCTGGAAAAAAGATTCCTCCGCGTACTGGTTCAGCCTGGCAAACATAGATTGGTTTTTCATGTTGTGTCCGTAGATAAATGAATTTTCGCTGGAAAAATCCGGAGAAGATTCCGTATCCATGAAAATGCATCCGCTGTTGTTTTCTTCTTTATAAAAGCCGTGATGCAGGTAAAAATCATTGTCTTCTCCCTGGACGATGGGATAGTTAATGTCCATCGTCTCAAAATAGATCCATCCGATGACGTCCGGATTCAGTTCGGCCAGCGATGTAAAATCAATGGGCGAAACGTATGTATCGTTTTCCTGCAAAGGCGTTTCTTTTCCTGTATTTGCAAACGCTTCCAGTTTGTCATAAGCAGAATCCTCCTTGTAATAACGGAAGAAAATGATTCCAAGCTGTATCGCCGCAAACAGAAACACGAGAAAAACGGTAATCAGAAAAATAATGAGTACAGGATTCTTTTTTCTTTGCTTCATGATAAAAACCTCCGGTATCTGCATTTATATTTTCTTTCAGTTTAACGGTTTTACCGACCCATTGCAAGAAATTTTACACTTGCAAGTTTGTCATAAAATGGGTATGATGTTAGATAACACGGCACAACTGATTGGAGAGGGCGATGAAGACAATCTGGAAATATATTTCAGTTCGGGCAAAATATGCGTTGACGAAAAAACAGGCGATGTCACTGACCATGCTTTTGCTGGGGGTATTTCATGCATGGCTGCTGGCTTTTTTCGCCTTTTATTCGATTTCTACCATGGTAGTGATAGACGGTCTGGCAATTGCCCTGTATACATTCTGTTACATAAAAGCCAGAAAGAATCAGAATCTTTTTTTGCTTTTCAATCTTTCCTATGTGGAAATCATGCTGCATTCTCTGGCTGCGATTCTTTTGACCGGCGTCAACAGCGGCTTTGCGTTATTCCCGATTGCCATGCTTCCGCTTGGATATTATGCCACGTATAATTTTGATCTGGAGAAAAAAGCGGTCAACCCGATGTTTTATGTGATTACGTCTGTCGCCGTATTTTTTCTTGCAAGAGGATTTGGAGGCGTGATCCCGCCTTTGCATGCGTTTTCCGATAAGAGAGCGGAGACGATTTTATATATTGTAAATTATATTGTGGTGCTGGTGATTATCATTCTTTTTTTCAGCACGCTGTTAAATCAGATTAAGCTTTTGGAAAGCCAGCGCATCCATCAGAACAGAAAGCTCGAAGAGCTGTCAAAAACAGACGCCCTGACTGGTCTGGCGAACCGCAGAAGCCTTCAGGAGCGATATGAGAATTCTGAAGTTTTAAAAGGCGGATACGCGCTGATCCTTGGGGATATTGACGATTTTAAACAGGTCAACGATACATATGGGCACAACGTAGGCGACGAGACGCTGAAAGCCGTTTCCGATGTGTTTAAAAACGCTGTGCGCGGGGAAGATACCGTCTGTCGCTGGGGGGGAGAGGAGATTTTGATATTTCTTCCGGGATGTCCTTTGGACAACGCCAAAATCAGAGCGCAGCATATTCTGGAAAATATCCGCAAACTCAGGCTCAAAACGCAGGACGGAAAGACATTTCGTATTACGATGACGCTCGGAGTAGCGGTTTCCGATGAAACGGATACGTTTTCCGAAGTGGTGGAAAAAGCGGATGACAAGCTTTACAAGGGAAAGAATGAGGGGAAAAATCAGGTGGTGTGACGTGGTAAAAATAGCAAAACGCATCAACAACAAAAAAAGAAACTATCTTGTAATCAATGAATTTCAGGGAAAACATATGCCGACGTCTCCGAAAAAGGCGTTTGAAATGTTCGACGCGCTTGCCGACATGCTGGAAAAAGAATACAAAACAGCCCCGCTGCTGCTGGTCGGCTTTGCGGAAACGGCGACGGCAATTGGCGCGCGGATTTCCATACGGCTTGGATCAGATTATATACAGACGACGAGAGAGCAGATTCCGGGAGCAGAGTATTTGTTTTTTACCGAAGCCCACAGTCATGCCACAGAGCAGAAGCTGATCCGGCAGGACGTGGAGGCGTGTCTGAAAAAGGCAGACCGTATCGTATTTATCGAAGACGAAGTAACGACTGGAAATACCATATTAAATATCATCAACATTCTGGAAAAACGCTATCCCTGTGGACTGCGTTTTTCTGTTGCGTCCCTGATCAACGGAATGCGGCAGGAAGCCCTGGAAGCTTTTTCTTTGCGAGACATTCCGGTTCATTATCTCTATAAGACAAATCATGAAAGCTATGCGCAGATTGCGGATTCCTATTGCGCAGACGGACGGTGTGTTTTACCTGACGACAGGGAAGATGCTTCCGTGGAATCGTTTGAGCTTTCCGGCTGTGTCAATGCGAGAAGACTTACCACAGGCAGCGCATATGAAACGGCATGCCGTAAGCTCTGGGAGCAGGTGCGGGAGAAAATCTCCCTAAGCCCGCCCTGCAATGTCCTTGTCGTAGGAACGGAAGAATTTATGTATCCCGCGTTATATGTCGGGGAGCGCATAGAAGCTCTCGGATGTCAGGTGAAATGCCATGCTACGACCAGAAGCCCGATTGCGGTAAGCGCAGATATGTCTTATCC
>CATOKN010000047.1 GCA_951800425.1 uncultured Lachnospiraceae bacterium | reverse complement strand
ATCGAACAGGGAGGCTCTAATGTCTCCGGCGGGCAAAAGCAGCGTTTGTGTATTGCCCGGGCGCTTTTGAAAAAGCCCAAAATACTGATTTTAGACGACAGCACAAGCGCGGTGGATACAGCGACAGACGCAAAAATCCGGGCTGCGCTTGCAAATGAGATTCCCGATACGACGAAACTTGTCATTGCGCAGCGGATTTCGAGCATTCAGGGCGCGGACCGGATTATTGTTCTGGAAAACGGGTGCGTCAGCGGATTTGGGACGCACGAAGAATTGATGGAGAAAAACCGGATTTACCGCGACGTATACGAATCGCAGATGAGCGGGAACGGAGATTTTGATGAAAAGGAGGCGAATGTCTGATGCCTGGACCAATGCATGCAGGAAGAATGAATTCCAAAGGGAAACAGAATATAAAAAATCCGGGAAAGCTTTTGGGGCGGCTGCTTTCCTATATTATGAAACAATATGCCGCGGCGTGCGCCGCCGTAGTCGTCTGTATTTTTATCAGCGTACTTTCTAATGTACAGGGTACGTTATTTTTAAAGACGCTGATTGACGATTATATTATGCCGCTTATGGGCAGCGATCATCCCGATTTTTCGGCGCTTGTCCGCGCCATTATCCGCGTCGGGGGATTTTATGCGGTTGGCGTTCTGGCGACTTATGCTTATACGAAGATTATGATTTACGTCAGCCAGGGAACTTTGCTTCGGCTTCGGAACGACTTGTTTGCGCATATGGAGAAGCTGCCGATTCGTTATTTTGACACGAATGCGCATGGAAACATTATGTCTGTTTATACAAACGACATTGACACGCTTCGCCAGATGATCAGCCAGAGCATGCCGCAGCTTTTATCCAGCGCAGTCACAATCGTATCTGTGCTTGTCAGCATGATTCGGCTGAATGTTCCTCTGACGGCAGTTACGCTTTTTATGGTGGCCGCCATGCTGTTTCTGACAAAGACAGTTGCCGGAAAAAGCGGAAGATATTTTATGGAACAGCAAAAAAACATCGGGATTGTCAACGGCTATATTGAGGAAATGATGGAGGGGCAGAAAGTAGTAAAAGTTTTTTGCCACGAAGAGGAAAGCCGTAAAACATTTGAAAAGTTAAACGGAGAATTGTTTGAAAGCGCTTATCAGGCAAATAAATTTGCAAATCTGCTCGCTCCGCTAAACGCCCAGATGGGAAATATCAGCTATGTGCTTTGCGCGCTGATTGGAGGCGTGCTTGCGCTGCATGGAATTTCCGGCCTGACAATCGGAGGTTTGGCCAGTTTTCTGACTTTTAACAAAAGCTTTAATATGCCAATCAACCAGGTGAGCCAGCAGTTAAACAGCATCGTTATGGCTATGGCGGGGGCGCAGAGGATTTTTGCCCTGCTGGATGAACATGCGGAAACAGACGACGGTTATGTAACGCTTGTCAATGTAAAAGAAACGGGAAACCGGCTGTCGGAAACAAAAGAGCGAACCGGAATCTGGGCGTGGAAGCATTTTCACAAAGACAGCGGCACGACAGATTACGTCCGTCTGCAGGGGGACGTTGTGCTGGACGGCGTGGATTTTGGCTATACCGATGAGAAAATGGTTTTGCATGACGTCCGGCTGTATGCAAAGCCGGGGCAGAAAATTGCTTTTGTTGGTTCGACGGGAGCCGGAAAGACGACGATTACCAATCTGATCAACCGGTTTTACGACATACAGGACGGAAAAATTCGCTATGACGGCATCAATATTAATAAAATTCAGAAGCCAGATTTGCGGCGTTCCCTTGGCATGGTGCTTCAGGATACGCATTTGTTTACCAATACAGTAATGGAAAACATTCGTTACGGCAGACTTGAGGCCACGGACGAAGAAGTAATTGCCGCGGCAAAGCTGGCCAATGCGGACGGCTTTATCCAAAGACTTCCGGACGGCTATCAGACGGTGCTTCACGGAGACGGCGCGAGCTTGAGTCAGGGCCAGAGGCAGCTTCTTGCGATTGCAAGGGCGGCAGTTGCGGATCCCCCGGCTCTGATCCTGGACGAAGCCACAAGCTCTATTGACACCCGGACAGAGCGAATCGTGCAGGACGGCATGGATAAGCTGATGGACGGCCGTACGACATTTGTCATTGCCCATCGTCTTTCCACGGTAAAAAACAGTGACTGCATCGTGGTTTTAGAACAGGGGGCCGTCATTGAAAAAGGAACGCATGAGGAGCTTTTGTTGGAAAAAGGAAAATATTACCGTTTGTATACCGGCAGCAGCATTGCATAAGACGGTCAAAATGCGTTGAGAAAACAGAATTGGCGTGGTACAATAGAATCAGAAAAGGAGATGCGTATGGAGGAAAGGACGACAGACTGGGAAAGTCTGGGATTGTCAAATGATTTTTTGTTTGGGAAAGTCATGCAGGATGCCGGTTTGTGCGGGGAGCTGCTGCAAAGGATACTGCCGGATTTGGAAATCGGCCGCATAGAATATCCCGAATTGCAAAAAGAAGTAAAACCCGATTCGGATGCAAAAAGTATCCGGCTTGATGTTTATGTAAAAGATAAAGAAGATGTAATTTATAATATCGAGATGCAGACAAGCGATACAAGGGAGATTCCCAAGAGAAGCAGGTATTATCAGGGTATGATAGATTTACAGTTGCTGGATAAAGGGGATAAGTCTTATGCGAAGTTAAACAGAAGCTATATTATTTTTATCTGTCCGTTTGATCTGTTTGGAAGAGGGCGGCATATCTATACGTTTGAAAATATTTGTCTGGAGGATCCTGGCATTATTCTGGGAGATGAAAGCATTAAAATCTTTTTGAATGCAAATGGCACGATGGACGACGTCAGTCAGGAGCTGAAAATATTTTTGGATTTTATTAACGGGAAAAAGACGGACGATCCGTTTATTAAAGAGCTGGAGAAAGCTCTGGAGGCGGCAAAGAAAAATCGGAAATGGAGGCATGAATATATGACGTTATTGATGCGAGATCGCGAAAATTTGGAAAAAGGCATGGAACAGGGCATGGAAAAAGGCATGGAACAGGGCATGGAAAAAGGCATGGAACAGGGAATCAGGAGTATGGTTGCCGTTTTAAAAGAACTGGGCGTCCCCACACAGACAATACGGGCCAAAATTCAGGAACAGTTTGATTTGAGTCCGGAAAAATCCGGGAAATACCTTTGATTAATTTTATGGGAAAGGAAAGATAAATGAATACAGCAAATCGGCCAAGGCGTTTACGGTCAGGAGCAGTTTTGAGAAAAATGGTCAGGGAGACGAGGATGGACAAAGCCTCCCTGATTTATCCGATGTTTCTTGTGGACGGGGAAAATGTCAGAGAAGAAATTTCTTCCATGCCGGGACAATACCGATACAGTACGGACAGGATGGGGGAAAAGCTGGAAGAATTGTCGGACGCCGGAGTATCTTCCGTTATGTTTTTTGGAATTCCAAAGCAAAAAGACGAGCTGGGAAGTATGGCGTATGCCGAAGACGGAGTTGTGCAAAGGGCGTTTCGAAAAGCGAAGCGGGAGTATCCGAATCTTTATCTGATTGGAGACGTCTGCATGTGCGAATATACTTCGCACGGGCATTGCGGCGTACTTTGCGGCCAGGACGTGGATAATGATAAAACGCTTGCGTATCTGGCCAAAACGGCTGTTTCCCAGGTGCAGGCGGGAGCCGATATGGTAGCGCCGTCCGATATGATGGACGGCCGCGTTGCGGCGATTCGAACGGCCCTTGACCAAAAAGGGTTTTACCATACGCCCATTATGGCGTATTCCGCAAAATTTGCCTCCGCATTTTACGGGCCGTTTCGGGACGCGGCCGAAAGCGCTCCCGCATTTGGCGACAGGAAGACCTATCAGATGGATTTCCATAACCGCAGGGAAGCGTTCAAAGAAGTCTGTCTCGATGTGGAAGAGGGAGCGGATATTGTTATGGTAAAACCTGCGATGGCATACGGGGATTTGATTCGGGAGATCAAAGACGGCGTTAAGGTTCCGGTTGCTTCTTACAGCGTCAGCGGCGAATATTCCATGGTCAAAGCCGCGGCCGCGTCAGGATATATAGAGGAAGAAAGCGTGATGTGCGAACTGGCGGCCTCCGCTTACCGGGCGGGGACAGATCTTTATATTACCTATTTTGCGAAAGAACTGGCCGGATGCATGGATGCGGGAAAGATTGGGTAGCGTTTCGACGCTGCCCTTATATTTTCCATTGATTTCATCTGAATTTTATGAGATAATAGTTATATTATTTTAGAGAGTTTTAGAAAAGTAAAGGAGAAGGAGGGGTACAGTCAGCGAAAACGTAACGACGATTGGCAAGAAGGCATTTTATAATTGCAAAACCTATGGAAGAAAAATCCAAAGAACCATTTGCTGAAAAAGCTGAAAAAGGCTGGAATAAGCAAAAAAATAATAGTAAAATAAGAAACAAGCAAAGAGAAGGAGGTATTTTTACTATGAAACAATGTAGCTCGAAAAAATTACTGAGCTTCCTGCTGGCCTTTGTGTTAGCGGTAACGCCCGTATTGTCCGGCATGCCGCCAATACAGGCGAAAGCGGCGGGAGAGCAGTGGACTCTTGTAAAAGCGGGGGATCAGAATGGGAACAGCCATTCCTATGAAGACGCAGAGGCAGATCCTGCGCCGGCGGCAGTGCTTTTACATCAGTCAGCAAAGATGCCGTTGAATAAGGGCATGAGTGCAAAAATCAGATTTACCAATGAAAATCCGGCAGAAAATGCAAAATTTGGTATGTTCTATACGTATCAGGACGCCACGCATTGGATTTACATAGGATATGACAGTGACAGCAAATGGTATTATCAGTACCAGAACGGCGAGGACGGAGATTATGCTTCTCTGAAGTTTTCGCCGGAAAATCCGGCGCCGGAGGCAAACAAAGAGTATACGATTGGCGTATCTCTTTTGAATGAAGCGCTTCAGGTGGATATTACGGAGGGTTCAAAAACAAATACTGCAAAAGGTTCGTTTCCTCCACTGATGAATCTTGCGGCTGCAATTGGCGGACAGGGAAGGTTTGGATTCCGCGCCGGAAAAGGCAGCGTTGCGACAGAATTTATGTTCCGTGACGTTACGTGCGACGAAGCCGGTCAGGACGCGGGACCATGGGCGTTTTTGCTTCCTGCGCTTGGCTCAACGACGTCAGCGGCGGAAATTAAGACATATGGCGTCAGCGGAACAGTAATCGGGCCGGATAAAGAGCCGGTTGAGGGCGCTACCGTAAGGCTTGCGGGACAGAGCGCGGTAACGGATGCGCAGGGAAATTACAGTATAAGCGGCATTGAAAACGGAACGTATGAAATCGCCGTTTCAGCGCCAGGATTTGCAGCGGCAACAAAAAGCATTACGGTAAAAGATGCAGATATGACGGTAGAAGCCATACAGCTTTCCGAACAGCAGGATGTGGTATATGATACCTTTATCGAATCTGCGGAAATGAAAGTTGCCATTGATAAGACATTCCCGAGAGTCATGCAGTACGAAATGAAAACGGGACCTGCCGCGGGAAAGACGTTTGCCGGCCAGGAAAACGAAATTCAGGCATTTAAAATCAACAGTATCAGTATTGTGCCAACTTTAAATAAGTTTGATAAACAGGACGACAAGGCAGTGTATACGTTGGGACTTTCGAACCAGGACGGACAGATTGCCATGGATATGGAAGTTACCGTCAGCGTAAAAGAAAACGATTTGACCTGGGAAGTGACCCAAATTACCAAAGGGGAAGGCTGTGCAAAAATCAACACGATTGAAGTGCCGCAGTTAAACCTTATTACGATTAACGACAGCCAGGAAAACGCGCAGTTTAAAGGCGCGGTAAATTCCGGCAATGTAAACGCTTCCGGAGACAGAGAAATCACATTCAGCAACGGATTTAGCGCAAATACGACAGACAGCTATGGGTATGGATTTCTTTCCGCAGACGGTTTGAGCGCGGGATTATGGAGCAATTCAGAAGCGCTTGGAGACAGAAGGGTTGTCAGAAATAACGGAAGCAATACCATGTCTCTCACCAGCGCGGCGTGGTACTATGATTACGGCGACAATCCAAAATCGGCAGAATATGAGCATACTCCGGTCAGCGAGCTGCCCTGTACAAAAGTTTGTATTGCCCCGGATTTAAATGAAGACGGCATTGTAGACTGGCAGGACGGCGCGATTGCGTACCGTGATATTATGAACAATCCCTATGGTTCAGAGAATACGCCGGAGCTGGTAAACTACCGTATCGTAATGAACCTTGGAAGTCTCGGTCCAAATCCGTTTATGAAAACGGCGGATAATGTGAAGAAAGTTTATCTGGCGACAGACGGACTTCCGCAGTCAATTATGTTAAAAGGATTTGGAAATGAAGGACACGACTCTGCAAACTCAGAGTACGGCGGAATTGCAGAGCGTCTCGGCGGGCTTACCGATCTGAAAAAACTGAATAAAATTGCGCATCAGTACAATACGCAGGTAGGTATCCATGTAAACGCACAGGAAGCATATCCGGAAGCACAGACCTTTTCAGAAGATTTAATTCTTCCGTCTCAGATTATGAGGCCGACGACATGGGGCTGGATGGACGCTTCTTATGAAATTGATAAAATCAAGGATCTTGGAAACGGACTTCGTTATAAGAGATTTTTACAGCTTTACGATCAGTTAAACGGAACTTCATTATATGCAAACAAATGGCCGGGCGTAGCCGGACAAAGCGACAACGAGACGGTTGCAGACGCTGAGACGATTAAAAATGTCGTGGCGGAGCATCTGGACAATCCGGAAGATTTGGATTTCATCTATCTTGACGTTTGGTATCAGGATTCCTGGGAATCCCGCAAAATTGCACAGCAGGTCAATTCTCTGGGCTGGAGATTTTCCACGGAGTTTGGTACGTCCTGTGAATACGATTCCACCTGGCAGCACTGGGCGACAGAAGGACATTACGGCGGCGCTACCGGAAAAGGAAATAACTCAGAAGTTATGCGGTTTATAAGGAATCATCAGAGAGATTCTTTCGTATTGAATTACCCGCAGTATGGCGGAGAAGCAGACAATCCGCTGCTTGGACATTTTAATCTGAACGGCTTTGAAGGCTGGGGCGGAGACAACGACAGCTACAACAAGTATATCAGAGTGACCTTTACGGAAAATCTTCCCGCGAAATTCTTACAGCATTACCTGATTACCAAATGGGTGGATTATACGGGACAAAACGGCGACGTTTCACCGGCCGGAAGCCAGGCAAAGGAAATTACCTTAAAGAGTTCGGACGGCAAAGACACGGTTGTAGTAACGAGAAACAACGAACAGCGCAACGATACCATCATCGAAAGAACGATTACTTTAAATGGGAAAAAAGTTCTGGACGACGACGCATATCTTCTTCCATGGAATGACTGGGAGACAAAGGAAGAAAAACTTTATCACTGGAACTATGACGGCGGCACAACGACATGGGAGCTTGTAGATGAATGGCAGAATTTAAGCAATGTTGTGGTATACGAGCTGTCGGATCAGGGACGCGGTCCTGCTCAGAAAATCAATGTTGAAAACGGCTCTGTTACTCTGGAAGCAAAGGCTCAGACGGCATATGTTGTAGTAAAAGGCGAAGAAGCTCCGAAAAAGCTGAAAGGAGAATTCGGCGAGGGCGCATACGTAACGGATCCCGGATTTAATTCCTATGCAGGAACAGGAGACGGAACACCGTTAAACAGTCAGGTATGGTCCGGAGACGTTGCGGATGAAAGCATTCGGGTAAAGAAAGTAAGTACCGGAAACCAGTATCTGATGATCAGCAACCCGACAAAAGACGTGGCAGTTTCCACGAAATTAAATTCTCTTGTACCAGGACAGAATTATGTGGCGGAAATTTATGTAAACAACCAGTCAGACGTTAAGGCGACGCTTGAAATCAGCGGAGGAACAGAAACCGTTTCCAATTATTCCTTACGGTCGATTGCAGAAAACTTCAATCAGGCGGACGCGCACAGCAGAAGAGCCGTTTCCGGCAGCAAAATGCAGATTATGCAGGTGTCCTTTATTGCAGCGTCCGATGTGGCGACGCTGACCTTAAAGAGAGAAAGCGGCGAGGGCGTAACCCATTTTGACGATATACGTATCGTGCCAAAAGCAGTTTATAATTTCCGGAGCGACGGTACCTTTGTTCAGGATTTTGAATCCGTGGTACAGGGATATTATCCATTTGTATTAGGCCCGGCACAGGGGGTAACAGACCCGGTAACGCATCTGGCCGAATACCATGCTCCGTATTCACAGTCCGGATGGGGCAGCAGAATTTTGGACGACGTTATTTCAGGAAAATGGACTTTGAAACATCATGGTTCGAATACCGGAATTATTTACCGCACGATTCCGCAGAATTTCCATTTTGAACCGGGTAAATTATACGAAGTTTCTTTTGATTACCAGTCAGGCTCTGCAAACAGCTATTGCATTATTGTGGGAGACGAAGACGACAATAACAGCGTTTTGCTTCCATATCTGGAAAAAACGGCGGCAGAAAGCGTTGGACAGAAATCATTTACCAGAAATTACAGCTTCAATATCAGGGGTTCGGAAAGCGGACAGACGTGGTTTGGCCTGTATTCGAACGGAAGACAGGAACAGGGAGACATGGGTCAGAGAGATTTTATGATGGATAACCTGGTCATCCGAGAGACGGACTATACGAAAGCCACTATGATCCTTGAGAAAGAAGCCATTACCTTTAAGGGAGTAAACGGAACAGAGAAAATTGCGGCTACAGTCACAGGAGAAAATCCGCAGGTTACGTTTACATCTGCAAATACGGCAATCGCTACGGTAAGCGCAGACGGAACTGTGACTCCGGTTGCATTTGGCGATACCGTAATCAATGTTATGGCAAAGGCAGGAAAAGATGTTCTTGTGAAATCTGTCAAAATAACCGTTGCAAGAAACGGAAAAGACAGCCGCATCGCAAGGGCATACGCAAATACAGCAGAGCCAGGCGAAGGAGCGGATAGAGCGATTGATGGAAATACTGATACGCTCTGGCATTCCTCTTATGCAGGAGGAGTAAACGAATCAAATCCGGCAATTCTTACTCTGGAATTGAATGAAGGAGAACCGCTGACGGCGCTCCGTTTCCAGCAGAGAGCGGGAGGTGGAAGTAACGGAAAGGTTCAGAAATACCGCTTCGTATGGGGAACCGGGTATAATGGCGCTACGCACGAGGTGACCGGAGGAGCTTCCAGCGGCGTAATCGTAACGACGGAAGCACAGCGTCAGAACGGCGCGTGGGTAGACGTAAACATTTCCGACGTCAATAAAGATACGGTGAAGTATCTGCAGATTCAGGTTTTAGAGGGCGTTGGAGGCTTTGCTTCTATGGCC
>CATOKN010000046.1 GCA_951800425.1 uncultured Lachnospiraceae bacterium | reverse complement strand
CTTTCCCTTGTAAAATACCCATAAGGGCAAAAACAAGGGAAAATACATATCAATTCACTATATAAGGCTCTAAAAGCCTTGAAAAATAAGGAAAGTTCAAGAAATTCATCTGCAAATTCCGATTTATCATTAAGGTATAAATTAAGAAGAAAAGAGGTGATTAAAATTGGTTATTTATCATTTGACGCCAGTTTAAAAATCCACTATTCCGGCAAATACACAAGCACAACAGGACATGGCGGCATTGCCGGATATATCCGACATATTGACAGAGGTACCGATAAAATGAATGGCTGTGAAGTACAGCATAGCAATCCTGACATTGATTCTGACCTTACCTTACAGAATGAATCCTATTATAAAGATTCTAACGGAGAATGGCAGAAAACAAGCCATTCAAAAGATATGGCAGACGCAATTAACAGACGAATTGAATATGCAAAAGAACATGGGGCAAGAATCTCCACAAAGGGAAAAAACGATACAGTGATTGTCCGTCTGCTTGTGGTTCAGATCGACAAAGAAACCATTTCAGAACATAAAAACTGGACTTTCGATATTATCGAGATTTTAGAAAAGGAATTTGGAGCAGACAATATTACCGGTTTTTCAGTCCACAAGGATGAAACGAATCCACAGAATCCTCACTTACATATTTCATTTATTCCTTGTCATGAATCACAAAAAAACGGAGAAATCAAATGCACGATTTCACAAACTAATTTTTTTAAGAATCCGAAACAGTTAGCCGCATTACATAGAAAAATCCGTAAATCATTACTGGATAAAGGATATGAGATTGAATTAGAAAACAAGCCGATTGAGGAACACCTTGCCGGATATTATGACAAAAATGGTGAGTGGTACCAACAAGGCTTAAACGCAGACCAACTTAAAGAGTTGTCTGATAGAAAAATAAATTTAAGATTGGAGGAAATCAAAATAAGCATTAGAAGAGATGAATTAGATAGACTGGAAACGGCTGTTGGCGATATGATGAAATCGTCAAAAGCCGAAAAGGAAGAACTTGAAAAAGAGCGCATCTCTGTTGAGAATGACAGAGCTACCGTTCAAGCACAATTACAAGCAGTCGCTATCAAGGAAATGGAAGTACAGAAAAGGGAAACAGAAGTAGCGGAAATTTCTGTATATGACGATTTCATATGCAGAGTTCGACTTAATGCGTTTCAATGGAGCATACGGGATTCGAACCCGTGGCCTCAACAATGCGAATGTTGCGCGCTCCCAACTGCGCCAATGCCCCCAAAAGATAAATTGATTATAACATAGAAAAAATGAAAAGTCACTATCCAGAATGCATAATTTTTTGTTTCCTATTAGAAAAAATCATGTTATACTAGATAGACAGAAGGAAATACTATGGAATCGAAAAAAGGCGAGAGGAGAATGGGTATGTCAAATATGCCGGCAAAAGAAATATTGGAGCGTGTATATGGGGAAAGCGTAAAGAGCGGGGAGAGGTTCGCGCATTTGTCTACGCGTTTCAAAGAAAATTTTGGAGACGCTAAGGTGGAGTTTTTCACTTCTCCGGGCAGGACGGAGATGATTGGAAACCATACGGATCACAATGGCGGTAAAATCGTAGCGGCCAGCATCAGTCTGGATACGATTGGAGCGGCGGCTCCCAATCATACGGGCAGCATCCGTGTCCGCAGCGAGGGATACGATTTGATTGACGTGGAAATCGCGGCGGCTTCATCCGTAGAAAAGAAATCAGGAACAAGGGCTTTGATTGCGGGAATGATAGAAGCAATCAAAAAATTCGGATATAAGATAGACGGTTTCGACGCTTATGTGACGACGGAAGTCATTGCGGCGGCGGGGGTAAGCTCTTCCGCTTCCTTTGAAATGCTGTTCTGCGCGATGGTAAACGCTTTATTTAATGAGAATCAGATTCCGCTGGGAGACTGCGCGAGGATTGGACAGTACGCGGAAAATAATTTCTGGATGAAATCCTCCGGCCTGATGGACCAGATGGCCTGTGCGGCGGGCGGCGCGATTCTTCTGGATTTTTCAAACGATATTAAATGCGAGAAAATCGACGCGTCTTTTGACGCGCTGGGCTATGACATGGTGATTGTCAATACCGGAAAAGGACATGGGGATTTGAGCGAAGAATATTCCGCAGTTCCGGGAGAGATGTACCAGGTGGCCGGAGCCCTTGGCGTAAAGCGGCTTTGCGAAAGCACTATGGAAGAGTTTTTATCGAAAATCCCGGAAATTGTAACGGTCATTAACAATGACCGCGCCATCATGCGCGCGCTGCATTTTTATGAGGAAAACAGAAGAGTAGAGGAAGCGGCAAAAGCAATTGCCGGGGGCGATGGAAAAACGGTGCTTAAGCTTTTGACGCAATCCGGCAACTCCTCCTGGAAATGGCTGCAGAACTGTATGTCAAAATCAAATGAAAGCGATCAGAAAGTTGCGCTTGCGCTTGCACTGACAGAGCTTTATCTTGAAAAAATCAAGGACGGCTGCTGCAGGGTACACGGCGGCGGCTTTGCGGGCGTTATTCTGGCGGTGATTCCAAGAGATAAGACGGGAGACTATGTCAGATATATTTCCGGATTTGTCGGAGAAGAAAACGTATATCCGATGCAGATTCGCCAGACCGGAGCGGTAAGCCTGGGATGCGAAGCATAAGAATCATCATGCGGGGCAGGAGAATGGAAAAACTCCTGCCCCGTTTTTTGCACAGTTCCGTGCAGAGTATCTTACGAAAGCAGCACGTAAAATCTTGCGCCGCCGCCCGGAGTATCCGTCACCATAATTTTTCCGTTGTGGGCGTCCGTAATTTCTTTTGCAATGCTAAGCCCAAGGCCGAAGTGGTTTTTGCCGGAACGCGATTTGTCCGCGCGGTAAAAGCGGTCGAAAATATGGGGCTTGTCTTCTTCTGAAATGCCAATGCCATTGTCTTCCACTCCAATCCAGAAATACGGCCTGCTGTAAGAAAGAGAAAGTGTGACGCGCCCCTGGGACATACTGTAATGGAACGCGTTTGTAATCAGGATGCCTAAGATTTGACGAATCCGCTCGCTGTCGCAGTTACAGGAGGGAATGGCGTCGTCCGGCAAAAGGACGTTCAGCGTGACGTCGTGTTCCTTTGCAAGCGGCAGAAACGCTTCGTACGTATCCAGCAGCAGCGTATCCAGCTCTGTCGGCTGCTTATTTAACAAAAGCTTTCCGGTATCGGAACGGTTTAGCAGCAAAAGGTCGTCGGCCAATGTGGAAATCCGCATGGCTTCCTCCTCAATCATTTCAAAAAAACGCTCCTTTTTGACGCCGTCCGCAGATTTTGACGCGGAAATAGCGGAGCAGATGACTGCAATCGGCGTTCGAAGCTCGTGGGACGCGGCGGCGACAAACGCCGTCTGTTTTTTTCTGGCTTCAATCACCGGCTCCAGCAGTTTTCCGGTAAAATAATAGGAAAACGCGAGTAAAATTAAAATGCCGGCGATATTGATGGCCGCAAATTTCAGACGCTGCTGCCTGATTTGCTGAAGAAACGGCTTTGTGGAAGAAAGAATGATTCCGGTCAGAATGCCGTAGTTTTTGCGGATATTAAAAACAGAGGCGTGATACGTCTCTTTTTTTGCTGTATAGGTAAATTCCTGGTGCGCGGCAAAATAACTGGAGCCGTTTCCGAGCTGCGGATAATGTTCGTCTGCAAAAGCCTTTACTTCATCGGCAAGAAGAAGCTCTTCTTCGGAAAGCACGGTCCGGTTGTAGGCAATGGAGGCTCCGTTGTCATAGAGGGCGAGCAGAGAGCCCTGGTTTGCGGCGGTTTTTGACAGCCATTCCCAGGTCAGGTCGGACTGCTGCTCCAGGCCGGAAATCAGGGAATCGACATTGGAAGAGAAGCTTAACAGGCTATTTTTGGAAAGCTCTGTTTCCGACATATATAAATAGCTGACGGACATGACGATTAGTATTGCGCCCGCGACGCCGGTAAAAAGCAGCGTCAGACGTTTGTGCAGTTTATGATACATGAGTAAGATCCTCCAGATGGTATCCGATTCCGCGGACGGTTTTGATGGAAACGCAGCTGCTGACCGATTTTAAACGTCTGCGGATAAAGTGCATATAGTTGTCAAGATTGCCCTCCTCCACGTCGGTGTCTAAGCCCCAGACTTTGAAAATCAGCGTATTGCGCGGGAGCGTCTGGGATGGATTCTGCAAAAATACAGAAAGCAGGGCGCCTTCCTTTTTGGAGAGCGTGCAGCTTCCAAGCGGCCCGGTCAGACGGCTTTCGTCCGGAATATAAGAAATGTCGCCAAACGAAAGCGCTTTTGCATCCTGCCATCTCCTTGGCCGCCGGAAGATGCTGCGGATGCGGGCGAGCAGCTCTTCAAAGGCAAACGGCTTGACCAGGTAGTCGTCTGCGCCGGAGTCCAGCCCTGTGATTTTGTCGTTTAGTTCGCCGAGCGCGGTTAAAAGGATCACCGGCGTTTCGTTTCCGGCGGAACGGATTTTTTTGAGGAGAGTAACGCCGTCTATCAAAGGGAGCATCCGGTCTAACAGAATCAGATCGTGAATGTTTTCCTCCATATAATAAAGCGCGTCCTCCCCGTTGTCGCAGGTATCTACGTCAAAGCCGGAAGAGGTCAATTGATAAGAAAGGGTTTCTAAGAGATTTTTGTCGTCTTCTACAAGCAGTATTCGCATAAGGAACTCCTTTTCGTTTTATTGATAGACATATTTTATCACGGAAAACTTTTTTTAACATCTAAAATTTTAGAGATAAATTAAAGATTTGTCTGTTAGATTTTAAGTCGAAACAAAATTACATAAAGGAGGCATCGTATTATGAAAAGATGGAATAAATTAAGAAAGCTGTCGCTGCTTCTTGCCGGGAGCATGCTGCTTATGACTGCGGGATGCGCAGGGAAAGAGGAAAGCGGCAAAGCTTGGGACGGAGGAAAAGAAAAGAATTCTTCCGGAACTGACGATGAAAACACGCAGGACGTCGCAAAGGGACGCTATACGGAGACGCAGAAAACGACGCCGGACGGTTTAAATACAATAGAAGAGATGGTGCGTCTGTCTGACGGAAGCGTCGCTTTATTAAATCCGGATAAAGGAAGTCTTTTGATTTCCAGAGACAATGGGGATAGCTGGGAAGAAAAAGAGCTTCCGGCTCTTGCCAGACAGACCGGCATTGAAACGATTGAAATTACCAGCCGCACCATTGCTCCGGATGGAGCTGTGTTTTTTTCCTATGTAGACTGGGAAGAGACGGCAGAAAACGGCGTAAATGAAAGATACATTTATATCGACAAAGACGGAAACGAGTCGGAAATCAATCTGACCGAGCCTTCGGGGGATAAATTTTACCTTTCCTGGGCAGCGTTTACCGGCGAAAGGACGCTGGCGGCGCTGATGAACGGCGGGTATGCGTATACGATTAATCTGGACGATGGAATCATGAACAAAATCAGCGAAAGCCAGGAAAATTTCGACATGATTTTTACGGCCGGAGATTATCTTTTGACGAAAAACTGGATGTATCAGCTTTCTGCGGGAAGCGCAACGGAAGATGAAAAGCTGCGCGAGTTTATTCAAAAGGAAAGTCCGATGAACAGAGAAGCGGCGTTTTGCTATAATGCCCGGGAAAATACGGTATATGCAGCGGCCAGAAGCGGTTTGTACAGCCATGTGATGGGCGGAAGCTCCATGGAAAAGCTTTTAGACGGAGGACTTTGCAGTCTGGGAGATCCGACAAAAAAAGTGTCGGGTATTTTGCAGAATGAGGACGGCAGTTTTTTGATTGGATATGAGGACGGAGAGCTGGATCTGTACCAGTATGACGCGGATGTTCCGGCGGTGCCGACGCAGCAGATCAGCATTTTTTCTATGGAGCAGAATTTAACGGTCAGCCGGGCGGTCAGCATTTTCAGAAAAAGCCATCCGGATGTTTATGTCAAACAGGAATACGGCCTGTCCGGTGATTACGGCGTAACGAAAGAAGACGCTATCCGGAATTTAAATACAAGGCTTTTGGCCGGAGAGGGCCCGGACATTCTGCTGCTGGACGGCATGCCTTTGGATTCTTATATCGAAAAAAATATGCTGCTTGATTTAACGGAAACAATTGGAAGCATGGAGCAGGAAAGCAAGTATTTTTCCGATATTCTGAAGTCTTATGAAAACGATCAGGGCCTGTATGCGGTTCCTCTTCGCTTCCGTGTTCCAATGCTTATGGGGGAAACGGAAACCATCGGCGGCGTTACCGATATTGCGTCGCTTGCGGCGGCAGTCAAGACGGCAAAGGAAAAGGCGCCTGACGCGATTACGGCCCTTGGAACTTACACGCCGGAGGAATTGCTCAAAAAACTGTATATGACGCTTCCTTCTTCTGCGTTCGTAAAAGACGGGGAAACAGATAGGGAGGCGCTGCTTGATTTTTTGGCGCATGCGAAAGAAATATACGAAGAAGAGCAGAAAAATATTACGCCGGAGGTTTTGCGAGGGCACAACAACAGTATCCAGTGGAGAGAAGAAAACGGGCTTATGCATGAGGAGGGAAGTTTTCCGATAGACGCCTCTTCCGTTGCGGAAGTGTTGGGGAAGCAGTCAAGGCTTGTTCTTGCAACAATAAGCAGCGTGGAAGATCTGCAGTACGCCGTTGGCTTGCTGGAACATGAAAAATTACCAAATGCGTCCTACGTACTGGCCGGCAAAGAGCATGTTTTTGCGCCAAAGGGAATCTGCGGCGTCAACGCGAAGTCGAAAGAGGAGGAACTTTCACTGGAATTTTTCAGTACCCTGCTTCATGCCGATACGCAGAAGGCGGATTTATCCGACGGACTTCCGGTCAACGAGGATGCGTTTGAGAAATTTTTTGAAAATCCCAATCCAAACGATGAGCATGTGATTGGCTTTAACACTTCAATTGCGGGAGACGACGGCGAGACAGAAGACAGAATACATTTTGAAGTGAGCTGGCCGAAGCAGGATGCCGTAGACGCGTTAAAAGAAAAAGTAAAACAGCTTTCCGTACCGGGACTGTCGGATGACGTGGTCAAAGACGCAATTTTAGAAAGCGGAGCGAAAGTCCTTTCCGGCAACCTTTCGGCAGAGGAAGGATGTGGTGAAATTGTCCAGAAGCTGGATTTGTATCTTGCGGAGTAAAGCCTGGTTTTTGCTTCCAAGCGTCATTGGAGTCGTATTATTTGCGGCGCTGCCGTTTTTGGATATGCTGTTTCGTTCGTTTTCCAACGGACTTGGCAATTATCAGACGGCGCTTGGCAACGGGGCGTTTCACCTTGCAATTTTAAATACGCTTCGGTTTGCGTCCGTCGGAATCCCGATTCTGCTGGTCACATCGTTTCTTGCGGCTCTTGGGATTTATAAAAGCAAATGGATGCGATTTTTAAAATCCATCTATTTGCTGCCCATGGCGGTGCCTACGGCGGTTCTCGTGCTGATTTGGAAAGCCTTTTTTCACAAAGCGGGACTGTTCAATCAATTACTGGAGCTGTTTGGCGCAGAGCCGGTCGACTGGCTTTCAAGCGGCGCGGCGTTCTGGGTTCTTATCATCAGCTATATCTGGAAAAATCTGGGGTATACCATAGTGCTTTGGATTGCCGGGATGATGTCAATTCCGGAAAGCTTTACGGAGGCGGCAAGGGTAGACGGCGCGACAGAGCGGCAGTGCGTGCTTTACATTGTGCTACCGCAGTTAAAGCCCGTGTTTTATACGATTACAATGCTGTCGTTTTTAAATTCGTTTAAAGTGTTCCGGGAAGCGTATCTTGTCGCAGGTTCTTATCCGCAGAAGAGCATGTATCTTTTGCAGCATTTGTTCAATAACTGGTTTACGAATCTGGAAATCGACAAGATGGCCGCAGCCGGCGTTCTGCTGGCAGTGTTTTTTGCCGGGTGTTCGGTGGCGTTGGAGAGGCTGTGGGAGGAGGGGGTTTAAACGGACGCCCCGCGTCAGATGCATTATGCCGCCGGGCCCGCTCGCGCTCATTGCTGCTCGCAGCGGTACATAAGACGCGAAAACACCGCGTCTAAGTACCGGCGGCAGCAAACGGCCCTGCGTCATAACGCATCTGACGCGGGGCTGACGCTTGAAACCGCCGGCTAAGAATCGGGTGGCGGCTGTAGGTAGAGGGGGGCAGAAAGAGTGTCGTGTGCGATGAGGCGGCGACAGGGAGTAAGTTTGCAAACCGTGAGAAGAGAAAAGCAAACAGTAACAATGCACAAAAAACGAGTAGTCAGAAAAAAAGTGCGTGCAATAAAACAAAAACGAAAAGATAACTTAGTGTAACGGATCAGCAATTTTATGTTGATGAGTTTTAGGCAATTGCGAAACTTTCGGTTCCAAAGAGTAGTTGTACAAAATATACCATGCCCCACAGGGCCGTTTGCCGCCGCCGGTACTTAGCCGCGGTGTTTTCGCGGCTTACGTACCGCTGCGAGCGGCAATGAGCGAAAGCGGGCCCGGTGGGGCATGGTATATTTTGTACAACGGCCATTGAACCCCCCCCCTCTTTCGCAATCGCCTATGCAGTTTTTTTGGAGGTAACCAAATGCGTATGAAGCTTTTTCGGGGAATTCTTTTTGTAATTGGAATTTTGATATGTCTTCCGGTGTTGGCGGTTTTGCTTGGGGCGTTAAAAAGCAGCAGAGAGCTTTCGGAGTCGCTTTCTGCGGTAATCGGATCATCCGGAGAAAAGGTAAGCTGGCGTTTGCTGCCGTTTTATCCGACGGGGAAGCACCTGGTGAAGCTGCTTTTTTATACGCCGGAGTTCTATACGGTGTTTTGGAATTCGATGAAAATTGCGGGATGTATTTTGTTTGGACAGATGTTTGTGGCAATTCCCGCGGCGTGGGCGTTTGCGAAGTTTTCTTTTCGCGGGCGGGGCGCGCTGTATATGACGTATGTAATTTTGATGCTGATGCCGTTTAGCGTTATGATGCTGCCGTCGTATCTGGTGTTAAATGGAATGAAGCTGATGGATACGCATATGGCGATTATTCTTCCGGCGGTGTTTTCGACGTTTCCCGTTTTTTTGATGTACCGGAGTTTTTGTTCGATTCCAAAAGAATTGTATGAGGCGGCGCGCATTGACGGGGCGGGAGAGTGGCAGATTTTTTTCCGGATTGGAATACCGCTTGGGTCGCCGGGGATTTTGTCCGCGCTTGTGCTTGGTTTTTTGGAGTATTGGAATATGGTGGAGCAGCCGCTGGCATTTTTGCCTACGCCGTCCAAATGGCCTCTGTCTTTGTATCTGCCGGAAATAGATTTGCAGTATGCCGGAATGGCTCTTGCGGCGTCGGTGATTATGCTGATACCTGCGGTTTTTGTGTTTTTTATGGGGCAGGATTATCTGGAGCAGGGCATTGTGGCGTCGGGCATGAAAGAATGAGAAAAGCAAAGGAGCAGTGG